>CALAAN010000439.1 GCA_937884915.1 uncultured Oscillibacter sp. | reverse complement strand
AATTCGACACGCCGATGACCTTGACTTTGCCTTCGCTCTGTGCGTCTTCGAGCGCGCGCCAGACGGCCTTGTTCTCTTCGAAATAGCGCTTTTCGATGCGGAACTGGTTCCACGGCTGGGGAGAGTGGATGATCATCTGGTCGAGGTAGTCGAGGCCCATCTTCTCGAGCGTTTCGTCGATGGACTTTTTGGCCTCGTCATAGGTCTTGAGCTCCGCGGCCACCTTGCTGGCGACAAAAAGCTCCTCGCGCGGGATGCCGCAGGTGCGCACACCCTCGCCCACGCCGCGCTCATTGCCATAGGCCTGTGCAGTGTCGATGAGGCGGTAGCCGAGCTTCACGGCGGCGCGGACAGCCTCGGCGGCCTTGTCGTCGCCGATGAACCAGGTGCCAAAGCCGAGCTTGGGGATGCTCAGATCGTTTTCAAGTTGATAGGTTTCGTTTAAGATCATGGAAATTGCCTCCGATTACAGCTTGTTGTACTCTTCGTCCGAGACCGGCTCGCACCATTCGTTCCGGCAGCCCTCGCCGGGGACTTCGACGGCGATGTGGCTGAACCAGCTGCCCTTTTTCGCGCCGTGCCAGTGCTTCACGTTTGCGGGGATCATGACGACGCTGCCCTCGTGCAGGCTGACGGCGGCTTTGCCCTCTTCCTGATACCAGCCCTCGCCCGCAGTGCAGAGCAGCAGTTGTCCGCCGCCCTTCGGGTCGGTCAGGGGATTCAGAAACGAATCGCCGATGAAAAAACTGGCGTAAGCGGTGTTCGGCGTGCCGGTGCCGAACATGTTGGACTGTTCAAATGCCTCTTTATTTTCGTACTTCATGCTAAAAAGCCTCCTCTGCTTTACTTTTCCACATTGTAGCGCAGCCAGACCGCGCCGCTGCCGTACTGCTGCACGCTCGCGAGCTTGAGCGGCGTGACGCCGCGCTCCATCGGCAGGCCGTCGAATACACTCTGCATGCCGGCGCGGCCGTCGATGCCCGCACCGATCAGGATGCTGACCTCGTCCAAGAGACCCGCGGCGAGAAAGCCCGCGTTGATGTGTCCGCCGCCGACCACGGCGGCTCTCTGAACGCCAAACTCCGCGGCGAGAAGCTCGCATGCGCGCTTCAAGTCGACATGCTCCTTGCCGCAGGCGATCCACGAAATACGCTTGCCGTCGAGATAGGCAAGATACTCCTTGCTGACCTGCTCGCTTGTCAGGATGAGCAGCGGGCGCTCGTCCTCGGCGCTTTCATCCCAGAGGAGTGTGCCGCGGGTGTCGACCACGATTTCATAGCCCTCGGCGTCGGCGGCCTTGGAAAAGGCTTCCTTGCCGAGCGCTTCGGCGTTCTTGACCTCAAACTTTCCGGGCAGCGCCATTTCGAGCTCTGCGGTCACGCGGCCGCTGATGCGCGTGGGCGCGTTCAGCGCGTCGAGCGTGTCGTAATATTCCTGCACGCCGGGCAGGTGCTCGGTCATGGCGCAGTCGATGCGCCCGTCGACCGAGGTCATCATGTGGCATACGATATAAGGCTTGTTCATGAGACATTCCTCCTGAAAAAACTTGTTGTTCTTAAAGTTCACTGATACTCTACAACTTAAAGTATACTTTCAGTCAAGAGGGTTTCAAAAATTTTTTCGCTTGCCTTTTTCAAATGCGCAAATGCTTGACAGACAGGAAATGACACCATATAATAGAACATATGTTTCTGACGAGCGGGAGGGGAGACCGATGTATTTTGCCTATGGGGAAGAAGAGACCGCTTACCTCAAAAAGAAGGACAAGCGCATGGCCGAGGTCATCGACCGCATCGGCCATGTCGAGAGAACAGTGGACACGGATCTCTTTTCCGCCGTCGTGCACCACATCGTCGGCCAGCAGATCTCGACCAAGGCGCAGGAGACAATCTGGCAGCGGATGCTGTCGGCGCTCGGCGAGGTGAACGCCGAGACGGTCCTTGACGCGGGCGTGCCGAAGCTTCAGTCGCTCGGCATGACGTTCAAAAAGGCGGAGTACATCACGGACTTTGCCGAAAAGGTCCATACCGGCGCGTTCGATTTAGAAGGTATCTGGCAAAAGAGCGACGAGGAGGCAATCCGAGAGCTCTCGTCCCTCAAGGGCATCGGCGTGTGGACGGCTGAGATGATCTTGCTCTTCTGCATGCAGCGTCCGGACGTGCTGAGCTGCGACGACCTCGCCATCCAGCGGGGGCTGCGCATGGTGTACCACCACCGGAAGATCGACCGCAAGCTGTTTGAAAAATACCGCCGGCGTTTTTCGCCCTATGGCAGCGTGGCGAGCCTGTATCTTTGGGCGGTGTCCGGCGGCGCGATCCCCGAGCTGCGCGACTGTGCGCCAAGAAAAAAGAAATGAGGCGAAGACGATGACCTACACCCAACACTACGATTCGCCGCTCGGCGGCATCCTGCTCGCGGCGGATGAAGAGGGCCTGACGGGCCTGTGGTTTGATGGGCAGAAGTATTTTGCCAGCACGCTGCCGAAAGACTGTGCCGAGCGCGAGATGGCTATTTTGAGTGAAGCCAAGCGCTGGCTCGACGTCTACTTTTCCGGCCGCGAGCCGGACTTCACGCCGCCGCTCCACCCCGAGGGTTCGGCATTCCAGCGGGCGGTCTGGGCGTTGCTGCTGGAAATTCCCTATGGCAAAACGACGACCTACGGCGCGCTTGCGCAAAAGCTCGCGGAGAAGCAGGGCCTGACTCACATGTCCGCGCAGGCCGTCGGCGGTGCGGTGGGGCACAACGATATTTCGCTCATCGTTCCCTGCCACCGCGTGGTGGGCACAAGCGGCAGCCTGACCGGTTATGCGGGCGGCGTCGACAAAAAAGTCAAGCTGCTCGAGCTCGAAAAGGCGGACATGAAGTCCTTTTTCGTGCCGAAAAAGGGGACCGCGCTGTGAAACGAAAAGAAAGGCATTCCGCGCGATCGCGCGGAATGCCTTTTCTATTCTATATGGCCGATGTTACCGGATCAGTCTCAGGGCAGTTTCATAGTCGTTTTTGTGGACGTAGATGTGATACTCGTACGAATAGTTCGGGTCGATGCCGAAGCTGCCGCTGCTCCCGCGGCTGCGGCCGCCGAGCGCGGAAGAGCCCTGCAAATTCTCGGTTCTGACCGTGTAGGCAATGCCGTTGGCGGACAGAATACTGCGGATGTTGGACTGGCGCTGCATGTCCATCGTGGTGATGAGTTCCTTGCGGTTGAAGATCGTCAACATAATACGGCCCCTTTCATATAGAGTTTTCTGTATTGATTTTACCACACGTTTTCCCTGCGTGCAATAGCGGCACAAATTGACAATGTCCTGCGCGGATATTATAATGCTCTGCATGGAAAAGCGCTGAAAAGGCGTATTGCGCGGGGGTATTTTCTCGCGCAGAAGGGAATTATCAAAGACATGAGACAAGATCTATCGCTCCGGTTGGAGCAATTCAAAAAGCAATACGTCGCGGACGAGGCGGTGCACAGCCGCATTGCCGAGCCGCCCGTCAAATTCATCGGCGATGAGATCATGGAGCTGGCCGTCGCGGCGCTGCTGCAGGGGGAAAATCTTCTGCTTTCCGGCGGCAAGGCCACGGGCAAGAACATTCTGGCGGACAACCTCGCGTGGCTGTTCCGCCGTCCGGTCTACACCGTGTCGTTCCACGTGAACACCGACAGCAGCACGCTCATCGGCACCGACACCTTCACCGGCGGCGAGGTGCGGCTGCGCCGCGGCCCCGTCGCGCTCGCCGCGCAGTACGGCGGCTTCTGCATCTTAGACGAGATCAACATGGCCAAAAACGACGCTGTGGCCGTGCTGCACTCCGCGCTCGACTATCGCCGTCTCATCGACGTGCCGGGCTATGAGTGTATCCCCATTCATCCCGCCGCGCGCTTCATCGCCACGATGAACTATGGCTACGCCGGCACGCGCGAGCTGAACGAAGCGCTTGTCTCGCGCTTTACGGTCATCCGCATGCCGACGCTCGAGGAACCCCAGCTCTGCGAGCTGCTGCGCGCCAACGTGCCCGAGGCGTCGGACGAGAACATCAAGCGCTGCACGGGACTGTTCCTCGACCTGAACGCCAAGGCCGTGAACGGCGAGATCTCGACGAATTCCGTCGACATGCGCGGCATGATCGCCGCCCTGCACCTGATGACCGACGGCATGGCGCCGAAGGATGCCATCGCCGTGAGCATCACGAACAAGTGCTTCGACGAGTACGAGTACGAGCTCGTGCACGACGTGGCGCTGACGCGCTTTGCCTGAAGACATGAGCATCGGCAGAGAAGAGAGCCTGTTTTTGACCGTTTCCGAAAATCACCGCAAGCGGACATACCCCGAGTACGTGCAGAAAATGAGCGAGCCCTTTGAGCGCGCGGGCGGCATGGCGGAGGTGTACGAGGGCGTTATCCTCGGCGGGGCGGACAAATTTTTCGGGCTCGATGACTTGAATTTGTGGCTGCGGCGGCACCGCTATGCGGCCTACGATATGGACGTGCTGCTGCCCATCGCGCACCTGTGCGTCGAGCGCGCCGTGCGGGCAAAGCTAATGGACGAGCGCCCAGGCACCGCCGTGATGGCGGAGCGGGCAGCGGGCGAGATTTTGCGCGGGGACCTCCTACGCTACCGCCGCAGTTCGCGCGGCTGGATGTACATTTACGATCTGACGAAGCAGTTTCCCGCCGCGGCGACGGAGGGCGACCGCCGCATTTTGAAAAATTTTGGCGGTTTTGAGGACATGCTGGCGGAGTTTGACGACCTCGCCGCGCGCAGTACGGATTGCGCGGACGCAAAGTCGCTCGTCGAGCTTGCGGCGCTTCTGTACCGTAAAATTTTCATCCGCTACTTTGCGCCCGACCACAACCAGGACATCTTACCCGAGCGCGAGACGGAAGAGTGGGAGCCCGCAGCCGAACCGGGGGACATCGAGTGGACGCAGACCGAGCAGTTGGAGCTCCAGTACGACAAGGCGGGCGAGGCATCGGCCGACGCCCTCGTTTTGCCGGACGACGCGCTCGCCGATATTCCGGACTATCTGACGCGCAACTTTGGCCCCAGTTTCCAGACCGAGCAGGCGATGGAGGAGATCGAAAGCGCCGTCTGCACTGGCATCCACGAGGAGCGAAAGCTCCTTTTCACTGACGGCCTGAGCGAGGACGCCTACGAGGGCAGCGAGCCGCGCGCCCAGTCGCTGCGCGCCAGTCGGGATGGAAATCTCAAAATGCTCCAAGAGCATGAGGACGCCGCGCGTCAGGGCATCCGCAGCATTGAGCAGGCCTTCCGCAACGCGCTGAGCCTGCGCAGCGAACCGGACGTTTACCGCGCCGACCACGGCGCGCTGCAAAACGATCTGCTCTGGAAGGTTGGCCGCTGCGAAAATCCGCAGCTCTTTGAAAAGATCGTCCGGCAGGAGCCGTCCGCCGTCGTCGTGGAGCTGCTCATCGACGCGAGCGGCTCGCAGAGCGTGCGGCAGAGCATGGTGGCGCTGCAAAGCTATCTCTTCAGCGCGGCGCTCAGCCGCATCCGCATCCCACACCGCGTGATGAGCTACTGCACCTACGGCAACTACACGGTGCTGCGGCGCTTCCGCGATTACGACGACAAACCGGAGGCCGACCGCCGCATTTTGGAGTACCGTGCGACGTCAAACAATCGCGACGGCCTTGCGCTGGCCGCGGCGGGATTAGACCTCAAAAAGCGGCGCGAGGAGCACAAGATCGTCATCGTGTTCAGCGACGGCCTGCCGAACGACATGGTCAGCGGCCGCAAACGCGAGGGCGCGCCGGAAGTCTACGTCGGCGACGCCGCCATCCGCGACACCTGCTTTCAGGTGCGCAAGCTCCGGCGCGAGGGTGTGCACATCATCGGCATTTTCCTCGGCGAGGACGGAGAGCTTGAAAACGAGCGTATGATCTATGGCGCGTCATTTCTGCGCATCCGCAGGGCAGAAGACTTTGCCGGCAGCGCCGGCAAGCGCCTGAGCGAAACGCTGCTGAACCT
>CALAAN010000438.1 GCA_937884915.1 uncultured Oscillibacter sp. | reverse complement strand
AGCGACGGCACACAGAAGTGGGTGGATTTCACCCATGACTTCTGGCATGTCGACTTATATTTCCGTTTAACGGCTCATATCGTCCAAAAACTGCCGCAGCTCATCGATCTCGCTCTTCTCGAGCGGCTTTTCGGCGTTCAGCGCCGCGACGAAGCTGCCGAGCGACCCGCCGTAGAGCCGCTTTAAGACGCTGCGGCTCTCGAACTCGAGGTACTTATCCTTTGAGACGAGCGGCGTGTACAAATTGTTCCGCCCCTCGCGGCGGCTTGTGAGAAAGCCTTTGTCGCAAAGGCGCGTGAGATAGGTGTTGACGGTGTTGGCGCTCCAGCCGTGGCTCGCGAGCGCGCCCTCAATGTCGCCGCGTCCGGCCTCGCCGCCAACGGCCCAGATGGCCTGCATCACGGCAAGCTCCGCGTCGGGCAGTCTCTTCTTATCGTCCATGAGATAACCTCCTTGCATGATCTACTACATTTGTCGTTGATAACTATATACTACATATGTAGTAGTTTGTCAAGCGCCTTTTGTGCACTTTTTGTTTTGCAGCGAAAGTTGCAGAAAACAGGGGAAAGAGATGACGGCAAATCGTCAAAATGAAAGATGTTGTTCAAATATTTGAATGAGTTCTTGCAAATCTTTCTGAAAATCGCTTGCTTTTGTGCAAAGCGCAAGGTATAATGAAGAAACCGTATGAAATCATTTGGCAATTCAATAAATAAAAATTTGAGAGGAGATCTTTATCATGGCAAAGTTCAAAGTTTACTATACCATCGAGCTCAACGAGGTGGCCACGCACATCTTCGAGTCCAACGATTTTGAAGTGAAGCTGTGCAGCCATAACGACGAGGAGACCTACGTCAAGGAGCTCGCCGAGTTCCAGCCCGACGCCATCATGTGCCGCACCGAGCCCATCACCGCCAAGATGATGGACACCTGCAAGAACCTCAAGGTCATCGGCAAGCAGGGCGCCGGCCTCGATAACATCGACATGGACCACGCCCACGCCAAGGACATCACCGTCGTCTATGCGCCCGCTGGCAACGCCAACGCCGTCGCTGAGCACGCCGTCATGCTGATGCTCATGTGCGCCAAGCGCTTCACCTATGTCGACCGTCAGTTCCGCAGCGGCAACTTCCTCGTCCGCATGGGCCTGGAGCACACCTACGAGCTCGGCGGCAAGACCCTTGGTATGATCGGCTGCGGCCGTATCTCCCAGCTCGCCATGCAGAAGTGCAAGCACGGCTTCGGTATGAACGTCATCGGCTACGATCCGTACATGACGCAGGATAAGCTCGGCGATCTGTGCGAGCTGAAGGCCACCGCCAAGGAGGTCTGGGAGCAGGCCGACTTCGTGTCCGTGCACCTGCCTGTCGTTCCCTCCACCGAGCACTCCATCGGCCGTGAGCAGTTCAGCTGGATGAAGCCCACCGCTTCCTTCATCAACTGCGCGCGCGGCGCTCTGATCAAGGAGAACGAGCTTGTCGAGTGCCTGAAGGACGGCACGCTGTTCCAGGCCGGTCTCGACGTGTTCGAGCATGAGCCCATCCAGGAGTCCAGCCGCGAGCTGTTCGACCTCGACAACGTCATCATGACTCCGCACATGGCCGCCACCACCGAGCAGAGCGTTCTGAACTGCTGCACCAGCGTCGCCAACGACATCGTCGCTGTCTGCAACGGCCAGGAGCCCAAGGTCAAGGCCCAGAAGCCCAAGTTCTAATTGGTTTTCTGCTTCGCAGAAACTACTTAATAATAAAAAGGGACGCCTCGGAAGAGGCGTCCCTTTTTCGCGCCCTTGGGGCGCACAGCTTTTTCCGCGCATGGCGCGGAGGGGAAATGCGGCGTGCGCGCCGCAGAGTCAAAGGGGCCATTCTCTTTCACAAAAGAGAATAGCCCCCTTTAAATCCCCCAAGAGAAAGGTTTCAATTGGCAGTCTCGGGCTCGAATGACTTTTATGCCTCCGGAATGAGGATGCCTGCGCGCGGCGTTGCCGCGTTTAGAGCTGCAAGACGATTTGCCTCTGCTCCTACTATCCGCTGCCGCTCTGCCCATCTTGTAGGAGTACAGCCTAATCACCGTCTACCGCCAGTCTCCACAATGCGGCGAGCGCCAGCAATGCCGCATTCGGCAGGCAGTCTGCCGCCGGACAAACGTCACACGAGCCTCACGATAGTAAGGCTCGGTTGAGGCTAGTCGCGACTTGCAGAAGATTCATGGCGAAGCCATGTACACTGCACTTACCCTGCGCAGCGCGTGCAGCTCTTCAAGCCCCAGACTGCCAATGTCGGGGGTCGAGGGGGACTCCCCTCGCCTTTCTCTGGGGGATTTAAAGGGGGTATTCTCTTCGGAAAGAGAATACCCCCTTTATTCGCACTCCCTGCGCGGCGCAGGGGAAAATACTGCAATGGCGGCATATTTTCCCGCCATCCTGCCCATACTATGGCAGAAAAATGGGCGAAGTGGAGGGCGGTTATGGAGCTTTTTTCGGCAAACTACGAGGAAAACACCCGCGCGCTGGATAATCTTCTTGGCGTGGGGCGGTGCTTTGACATGATCTCGCGCGATTTGATCGTGGGCGGGAAACGGGCGCGGCTGTGGGTGGTAGACGGCTACGGCGATGACGCGGTCATCCAGCGGATTCTGAGCTTCTGGCTGCCGCTCAGAGACGTCAGCGATGCGCAGACGATGCAGCAATTCATCGACCGATACATCACGTTCAACGAGGTGAACGCCGAGCAGAACGTCAAAAACGCGGTGACGAGCGTATTTTTGGGCAAGATGGCGCTGCTGGTCGAGGGCTATGACGAATGCGCGCTGATCGACGCGAAGCAGTATCCCGCGCGCGGGGTGGAGGAGCCGTCGTCCGGCAAGGTGCTGCGCGGCGCGCACGACGGGTTCATCGAAACGCTTGTCGCGAACGCGGCGCTGCTGCGCCGACGCATCCGCGACCCGCAGCTCACGCTCGAGGGGCACAAGGTGTCCGACTGCTCGCGTGCGGACGTGGTGCTCTGCTATTTGGAAAACAAGGTCGACCGCGCGCTGCTCGATGAAGTGCGGCAGAAGCTCCAAAAGATCGACGTGCGCTCGGTCTCGATGAGCCAGGAGAGCATCGCCGAGGCGATGATGGGGAAAAAGCAGTGGTGGACGCCGTTTCCCAAAGTCCGCTACACCGAGCGGCCAGACGCCGCGACGGCCTGCGTGATGGAGGGCGACATCGTCGTGCTCGTGGACAACTCGCCCGCGGCAATGATCCTGCCGACGCATTTTTTTGACTTCGTGCAGGAGGCGAACGACTTTTACTTCCCGCCGCTGATTGGTACGTATCTGCGCATCCTGCGTATCGTGGTGTTTTTGCTCACAATGTTCATTACGCCCGTGTGGTTCCTGCTCGTCAAGGACCCGTCGCGCACGCAGGCGGGCCTTGAATTCTTAGCCATCGACAGCGACTACTCTGTGCCGCTGCTCGTACAGCTGCTGCTAGCGGAGTTCATCGTTGACCTGTTGAAGCTCGCCTCGCTCAACACGCCGGATGTGTTCTCAAACTCGTTCAGCATGCTCGGCGCGCTCGTGCTCGGCGATTTTGCCGTGCAGGCGCACTGGCTCGTGCCGGAGGTGCTGGCGTATATGGCGTTCGTCGCCATCGCGAATTTCGCCCAGCCGAGCTATGAGCTCGGCTATGCCTTCAAGCTGCTGCGGCTGATGCTGCTGTTGTTTGTCGGTGTGCTGGACTGGATCGGGCTGGTGCTCGGATGCATCGTGATCGTCGCGCTGCTCGCGACGACAAAACCGATCGTGGGGAAGGGGTATCTCTATCCGCTCTGCCCGCTCGATAAAAAGGCGCTGTTTGCGCTGCTGGTGCGAAAGCCCATCAGCCGCGACAACACCTGAGGATAACAAAAAGGCATCCCGCTTTCGCGGGATACCTTTTTGTTGTTGGTTCATGCGCACAGATGTGCGGCACGAGAAAGTCGTAAGGTATTTTCGATTAGAAAATGCCCTGAGCCATCATGGCGTCGGCGACCTTCTGGAAGCCAGCGATGTTAGCACCGGCGACCAGGTTGTAGCCCAGGCCATAGCGCTCGGCAGCCTCAACAGAAGCATCATAGATGTTCTTCATGATGGCTTCCATCTTAGCGTCGACTTCCTCAGCGGTCCAGTAGATACGCTGAGCGTTCTGAGCCATTTCGAGTTCGGAGACGGAAACGCCGCAGGCGTTAACAGCCTTGGAAGGAGCGACGGTGAGGTGCTTCTGCTCCATCAGGAAGGCAAGAGCATCGTTGGTGGTGGGCATGTTGCCGACCTCGATGTAGTAGGGAACACCGGACTCAGCGATCTTCTTGGCCCACTCCATGTTGACATCGTTCTGGGTAGCGGCGGGCATGTAGACGTCGACGTCCTTGACGCCCCAGCACTTCTGACCCTCGACGAACTCAACGCCGAACTTGTCAGCATAGGGCTTGCAGTGCATCGGATCCTTAGCGCGCATCTCGAGGATGAAGTTGAGCTTCTCTTCGCCGCAGACGCCATCCGGATCGTGGATGTAACCGTCGGGGCCGGCGAAGTAGGTGACCTTACCGCCGAGCTCGTCGATCTTCTTCATGATGCCCCAGCCCACGTTGCCGTAGCCGGAGATCGCGACGCGCAGGCCTTCCATGCCCTTGCCGTCGTGCTTCAGGACTTCGCGCAGATAATAGACAGCGCCGAAACCGGTAGCCTCGGGACGGAGGATGGAACCGCCGGTGCAGACAGCCTTACCGGACATGGCACCGAACTCGGCAGCGCCGACGATGCGGCGATACTGGCCGTACAGATAACCGACCTCGCGGCCGCCGACACCAACGTCACCAGCGGGGCAGTCAATGTCCTGACCGATGTGGCGATGGAACTCGGTCATGAAGGCCTGGCAGAAGCGCATGACTTCGCCGTCGCTGCGGCCGATGGGGGAGAAGTCGGAACCGCCCTTGGCGCCGCCGATGGGCAGGCAGGTCAGAGCATCCTTGAAGGTCTGCTCGAAGCCGAGGAACTTGATGATGGAAAGGTTAACGTTGGAAGCGAAACGCAGGCCGCCCTTGTAGGGGCCGAGGGCCGCGTTGTACTGCACGCGGTAACCACGGTTGACGTGATACTGAAGGTTATCGTCCATCCAGACAACACGGAACTCGATGGTGCGCTCGGGCTCGACCATGCGCTCAAGCAGGCAGGCCTTCTCGTACTCGGGGTGGGCGTTGATGACCGGCTCGAGGGAAGACAGGACTTCTTCGACGGTCTGCAGGAATTCGGGCTCATTCGCGTTCTTGGCCTTGGTCTCGGCAAGAACTCTCTCAATGTAAGCGTTCATGATAAGTAGCCTCCTCTAAAATTACCCTGAAAATCAGGGCTTGATGGTTCAGCCATCTTGCCTATGAGTTTATCACCAAAGGGAAAAATTCTCAAGCAAAACGCTATTGGCGCTGTGCAAGAAATTCTTTCTGGGTTTTTGTGCATTTGGCAGAAAAATGGACGAAAAACTTTAACTTTTTTAATAAAACATATTAAAATGATGCAAGTTGTCTTTCAAGGCGTCCGTTTTACCGAGAAAAACTGGTCATAATCTTGCATTTTTGTGCAATACATTCCAAAAAGAGATAGGGGTGTTTCCACCCCTATCAAAATTTGTAATAGAAAGCGCTTTGCTGTCAGTTTACGGCGTTTCCTGGCTGTTTTCAGTGAGATCGGCGCTGTCCTCCGTCGAAACGCCCGTATCCACGGGCGGCGCGCTCTGTGCATTGCCGTCCAGCAGCTCGACGTCGGACGCCTCGATCCAGTTCTCCGTCACATAGCCGTCGCGGTAGTGGACGCGCACGCGGTCACCGACGTTCAGCAGCGGCGCGTACGCGACCTCCGCTGCGCTCATGCGCACGGAGAAGGCGCTCTCGCCGTCAAAGCGCAGCAAGTAGATGCTGTTGCCATTGTCGACCGCCGTGCGGATCTCGGCGATCGTGCCCTCGACGCT
>CALAAN010000437.1 GCA_937884915.1 uncultured Oscillibacter sp. | reverse complement strand
CGGGTCAGGGAGGCGTCGGGCTCGAAGGTGGTGGCGGTCATACCGTCGATGACCTTCGCGTCGACGAGCGCCATCACGTAACCGTCCTTGCAGTCGGTGAACTTGCTCTCGGTCGTGGACTCGGAGAGCTTGTTGAGCTTGGCCGCGATCTGGCAAAACTCCAGACGGGAGATGGCCTTCGTGCCGTCAAGGTCCGCAGCGACGAGACCCAGCTCGGCCGCCTTGGCGATGGTGTTCTTGCTCCAGTCGGCGCCGACCGCGTCCTCGGCCTTGAGGTCGCCGCTGCTGACGAGCAGGAGCTTGAGCGCCTGTGCCCAAGTCAGCGTGCCGTTGGGCGTGTAGGTCGTGGCGGAGGTGCCGGAGATGACGCCATCCTCATAGAGATGGATCATGTAGTTGAAGTACCAGGAGGTGGTCTTCACATCCTTGAAGGGATTGAAGTAGGTGATGCGGCCCTGAGGCGCGGCATACTGCTCACCGATGACGCCCTTGAGCTCCTTGGTCACATACTCCATCACAGCCTCGTCCAGAGGAATACCGGTGTCGAACTGGGCGGAAGCAGCCTTGAAGGCATAGTAGGTGTCGCCGCCGGCGGCGCAGAAGTTGTTCGTCACAACGGCGTAGACCTCATTGGCCTTGAATTCCTTGCCGTTGACGCTGTTGATGACCACGCGGTTGATGGTCTTGGGGCCGTAGTAGGTGGACTCTGGATAGGTGGCGTCGTTCTTGTCATACGCCTTTCCGGTGTGGATGGTGAAGTTGAGGCCGGAGACCTGCGGGAAGCCGCCGACTGCCGTCGGGGTGCTGAAGGTAGAGGCTTCGAGCGCTTCAAGCAGCTGCTCGCCGGTGACATAGACGACCGCGACCGTGTTGCCGAACGGCAGAACGGTGTTGATGTCCTTCTTGGTCACATCGCCCTTGGCGATTGCCGCGCGGATGCCGCCGCCGTTGGTGATGGCGACCACGTGGTCTTCATTCACAGTCAGGCCGTCCTTGTTCTGCAGGACCTTCCAGAGCATGGCGTCGGTGATGAGGTCGCCATTGTTGGTCTCCACGTCGCGGTTGCCGTTGGGGGCCTTCGCGCCGTTGAGCTCGACCTTGCTGGTGGCGAACTTGACACCGTATTCATTGTTGACGCGGTCAACAATGACCTTTGCCGCCGCGGCAACGGTCGCGTCCTTGGCGGTGTCTTCCTTGATCTCGTAGAGGAAGTTGCTCTCGATCTTCTTGCTCGCGTCGTCGATGACGATCACGCCGATGTTGGCAAACGCGGTGCCGGTAGACTGGATGGGCTCGTTCTTCTCACCCTTGGTCATCACGGTGTGAGAGTGACCGTCGATGATGAAGTCAATGCCCTTGACAGCGGCATAGAGATCAGTGGAGCGGTAGGGAGCGGACTCGGCGTCCACGCCGAGGTGTGCAAGGCAGATGACGATGTCGTCATCCTTGAGCGCCTCGACCTGATCAGCGGCAGCCTTGGTGAAGGCATCACCCGTTGCAAAGGTCAGGCCCTTGATGAGCGCGGGGTTCGCCTTGGTCTGGGTCTCGGGCGTCTCCATGCCGAAGAAGCCGATCTTCACGCCGGTCTTGGTCGTGTAGGTGTAGTTCGCGTCGAAAATGGTGGTGCCGTCGGCGTTGTACACGTCGGCGCAAAGGACCTTGAAGTTCGCCTTGGTCATGTTCTCCTTGAGCTGTGCGTAACCGTAGTCGAACTCGTGGTTGCCCAGGGTGACGACGTCGTAGCCCGCGGCGTTCATCATCGTGACCGCATCAGCGCCCTTGGTGGTGCTGACATAGGTCGTGCCCTGGCTGTAGTCGCCTGCGTCAACGAGGATGACCTCGGCGCCCTTGGCCTCGTAGTCGGCCTTGAGCTGTGCAACATAGGCATAGCCTTCGACCGCGCCGTGCACGTCGTTGGTGTGCAGGATCACGGTCTTGCCCGCCATCTCGGCTTTCGCCTCGCTGCCGGTGTCCGCCGCAAAGCTGGTCACAGTCAGACTGAGGACCATTGCCATTGCGAGCAGGACGGATAGGAACTTGCGCATAGTGTTTTTCCTCCTCAATTTTTCACTCTGCCTTGCTCTGTCCTGTCCTCGTCGGCGCGCAGCTTTCTTCCATGGGTTCCGAATCAATAACGCGCCAAAAAAGTTCAGTTTTTACGCAGATCAAAGCGGAATGTGGTATGATTTTATTGTATCGTATGAGCGTCTTTTTCTCAATACGGCATTGTTCCGAATTTTCGGCAAAAATCTTGGCGCATCTCACATTTTTTCCAAACTCTATGGAAATCAGGTAAAAAGTATGCTATGCTTTTGTTAATTTGGAACACTATTCTTTTCAGAGGAGGTTTCTTCCATGAAAACACTGCTTCGGGGCGGCTATGTCGTCAGCGGACGCGGCTGCCGCCGCGCCGACGTGCTCATCGACGGGGAAACGGTCGAAAAAGTCGGCCATATCCCGCCTGAGCTCGCCGCGCAGAGCGAGGTCGTCGACGTGACGGGCTGCATGCTCTTCCCCGGCTTCATCGACGCGCACACGCACTTCGATCTCGACGTTTGCAGCACCACGACGGCCGACGATTTTGAAAGCGGCAGCCGCAGTGCCATCCGCGGCGGCACGACGACGGTCATCGACTTCGCCTGCCCCAATAAAGGGGAATCCCTTGCCTATGGGCTTGATCTCTGGCATAAAAAGGCCGACGGCGGGTGCTACTGCGACTACGGCTTCCACATGACCATCGACGACTGGAACGAGAGCATCGAGTCCGAGCTCGACGCAATGTTCGACGCCGGCATCACGTCCTTTAAGATGTATCTCACCTACCCCGCCATGATGATCGGCGACGGCGCGGTCTACCGCGCGCTGAAAGCGCTCAAGATCCGCGGCGGCATCGCGGGCGTCCACTGCGAGAACGCGGGCGTCATCGACGCGCGCATCGCCGAGCTCAAGGCGAGCGGCCTTGGCGCGGACGTCGTGTCGCACCCGATCTCCCGCCCCGATTATTTAGAGGCCGAGGCCGTCGGTCGGCTGCTGCGCATCGCGCAGGCGGCGGACGCCCCCGTCATCATCGTCCACACGACGAACCGGGCCTCTCTCGCCGAGATCGCCGCGGCGCGCCGCCGCGGGCAGACCGTGTATGTCGAGACCTGCCCGCAGTATCTGGCGCTCGACGACGGCGTTTACTACGATCCCGACTTTTCGTCCGCCGCGCGCTACGTCTGCGCGCCGCCCATCCGCTCGCAGGAGGACAGCGAAGCGCTCTGGAAGGCGCTGCGCCGCGGCGAGGTGCAGACCATCTCGACCGACCACTGCTCGTTCACGCTCGAGCAGAAGGACATGGGCCGCGATGACTTTACGAAGATCCCCGGCGGTCTTCCCGGCGTCGAGACGCGCGGCGAGGTCGTCTACACCATCGCGACGAATGAAAACAAGCTCTCGCTCGGCGGCGTCTGCCGCGCGCTGAGCGAAAATCCCGCCAAACTCTACGGTCTCTTCCCCCGCAAGGGCGTCATCGCCTCGGGCAGCGACGCCGACATCGTCGTCTACGATCCCGGCGCGAGCCATGTGCTCCACGGCGCGGACATGCTCTCCAAGGCAGGCTACACTCCGTTCGAGGGCTTCCGCACGAACGGCGGCGTGTCGAAGGTCTACCTGCGCGGCACTTTGCAGGTGGACGGCGGCAAGGTCGTCGGCGGCAAGATGGGCGAATACTTGAAGCGCGGCAAATGCGCACTGTGAGGTAAGATATGGATCTGAGGGAGATTTTATTTGCGCAGTTTCCTGCGTTTTTTCTGCTGAGTCTGCTTTTTTTGATCGCGCACCTGCGCGTGCGCAAGCGCAGCGCTGTCAAGTCGGTGCTGTGGGTGCTGCTGTTCGGCGCGGCGCTGGCCGTGTCGATCCTGTTCTGCTTCCTCGGCATGCAGGCAAAATACTGGACCGTCAAGACGCTCTTCGAGCTCAAGTTCTGGAGCTGGCTCGGCCTTGCGGTCGTGGTGCTCGTGCTCGTGCTGCGGCTCGTGTTCAAGCTGCAAAACAAGCACGCCCAGCACATGGTCGAGCGTGAGCGCGCCAAGGCAGAAAAGGCCCGTGAGGAGGCCGTAAAACAGGCGCGTGAAGAGGGCCGCGCCGAGGCCATGGCCGCGCAGCAGGCGCAGGAGGCCGAAGCTGCCGCGGCAGAGCCTGCGGAAGCGCCCGTCTCCCCCGCTGCGGAGGATGCCGCGCCGACGGAACCCAGTGAGGAAGAAAGTGCCGCCAAATCGTAACAATGGAGAATACACAACCGCAGCGCATTGCGTATTTTGACGTACTGCGCATTCTGGCGACTTTCGCCGTCATCGTGCTGCACCTGTCCGCGCAGCACTGGGCCGACACGGACGTTCACACAAGAGCATGGCAAGCCTTTAACCTTTACGACAGTGCCGTGCGCTGGGCTGTTCCGGTTTTCGTGATGATCAGCGGCTCGCTGTTCCTCTCCGGCTCGCAGAGCCTTTCACACATCCTTAAAAAGAATGTTTTTCGCCTTGTCACGGCGTTTGTCTTCTGGTCGGCGCTCTATGCCGTTTTCATGGTAAACTTTGAAGGCTGTTCGAAGAACCTGATTGCACAGCAGTTTTTCAACGGTCACTACCATATGTGGTTTCTTTTTATGATTGTGGGACTGTATCTGATCGTGCCGTTTCTGCGTCCCATCGTGCGGGATGAAAAGCTCCTGCGCTATTTTCTGCTGCTCACGCTCATCTTCACGTTCCTGCTGCCGCAGATCGCGTCGGCCGTATCGCTTTTCTCGTGGCAGTACTGCGCAGAATTCAAGGCGCTCACGGGCAAGTTCTATTATCATTTTACGCTCGGCTTCGTCCCCTACTTTGTGCTCGGTTACTATCTGGTCCGCAAGGAGTTTTCCTTGACAGTGAAGCGTGTACTTTACGCGCTCGGTGTGCTCGGCTTCATCCTCACGGTCGCGCTGACGTCGTTCGCCTCGCGTTTGCAGGGCGCGGCGACGGAGCTGTTCTACGGCTATGACTCGCTCAATGTACTGTTTGTCTGCGTGGGGCTGTTCGTCTTTGCCAAAGAGCATCTGAACTTCCCGAACTTAAGCGAAAAGTGTCACAGGTGCATTCGCGCACTGTCCCGCTGGAGCTTTGGCGCGTACCTCGTGCATCCGCTGTTCATCGAATCGTTCGACATCTTTCTGCACTTCAACACGCTGTCACTCAACGTGTTTTTCTCCGTTCCCCTGCTGACATTATTGATCGGCGCGCTGTCGTTCCTCGTCTCGGCGCTGCTGCACCAGATCCCATTTGTTAAAAAGTATTTTGTATGAGAAGAGCCTCGCGAACCAAATCGGTTCGCGGGGCTCTTCTTTTTCTGTTACGCTTCGGTCCTGATGCCGCGCTTGTCGAATTCTTCGACGAGCAGGTCGAGGTCGTTCGGCAGGCTCATCGGCTCGCCGCAGAACTTGATGGCGTTGGCCACATCCTTGAGGCCGTTGCCCGTCACGACGGAGACGACCGTGTCATTCTCGCCGAGCACGCCCTGCTCGCAGAGCTTTTTGACCGCCGCCGTGCCGGTGACACCCGCAGGCTCGCCGAAGACGCCGCAGGTCGTGCCGAGCAGCTTCTGCGCCGCCATGATCTCCTCGTCCGTCACGTTCACGACGATGCCGTTCGACTCGCGGATCGCCATGAGCGCCTTGTCCGCGTTGCGCGGCACGCCGACGGCGATGGAGTCGGCCAGCGTGTTCTCCTCCATCGGCTCCCAGGGCTTGTTCTCCGCGATGGCGCGGTTGATGGGATGGCACCCCTCGGCCTGCGCGGAAATGAGGCGCGGGAGCTTGTCGATAAAGCCGATGGCGTACAGGTCCTTGAGGCCCTTCCACACGCCCGCGATGGTGCAGCCGTCGCCGACGGAGATGGCGAGATAGTCCGGCATCTTCCAGTCGAGCTGCTCGGCGATCTCGAGCGAGACGGTCTTCTTGCCCTCGGACAGATACGGGT
>CALAAN010000436.1 GCA_937884915.1 uncultured Oscillibacter sp. | reverse complement strand
CAGCAGGCGGAAGAAGATGGTCGTCGCCTCGGCGCGGGTGATCTGGCCGTTCGGCTGCACCGTGCCGTCGGGATAACCGATGATGTAGGCGAAATGATCGTCCGTGTTCAGGCCGAGGGCATCCTCATCAGGGATCTCGACGGTGTTGTCCGGCTTGGTCGGCGTCGTCGGATGATGCGGACGTTTCACAGTGTAGGAAACGGAGGGCTTGGGGAACTCCACTATGATAGTGCCTCCCTGAGAGCTTACCGCCTTCAAAATAGCGCTCGCGTTGGTATAGAGCGCGTCTCTATCATCATAAGAGTTTCCCGTAACGTCGTCATACCCGTCGCCCTTCAGGTCAGTCACGCCATAGGTGCCAGGTCTGGTCGCACGGTTGACCAGTTTGACCTGATAGGAAAGCTGAACATGATTGAAGTTGGAGACGCTCTCTTTGATCGTCCAGGTGAACTTATCATTGTCTTTGTCATATACCACCATGAATCGGCAGCTATCTTCGTCCAGTTGTTCAACGTCGGCATCGGCATCGCCAAAATATGCGGTATTACCATCAATCTTGCGCGAAAGCGTCGTGGACTCCTGCTCATTGCTGATGGTCAGCGTCATGGTATCCAAACCGGCAAAGTTAAAGTCTGGGCCCATTGTGTCCACAACGGTAGAGCCAGCGCCAACGGCGTAGAGAATGTCGTTTCCAACACTTGTAAAGTCGATATCGCCAACATTCCCTGCATAGCTGTTCATTGCTCCCATAAATGCGCAGCCAAATTCAGTGCTGCCGGAGAGATACGCATAGCAGTGATAGCCGTTATCTACCATTCCCGTAAATGCATTGTAGGCTTCATAGACAGCGCGGTCGACAGACATAGCGTGATTTTCGTAGTCATCTTTTTCGATAAACGTAAAGCCGTCCTTATACTGATTAGTGCTGCTATCCCACACCGTTGTTTTGCTGACATCGTTACCATAGGTCAGATAATCCATCGCATATTTGTCGCCATCGTCTTTTACCCAATTCTGAACCCTGGTGAAATAGGTATCCCAATTCCCATAAGGTACTGGACGCGCATAGCCGTTATCCTCGTTTGCGGTAGTTCCGGTACGGCACGTTGTCCATTCATCAATCATTCCATAAAAGTTATTCTCGTATACGTGATAATAGATATCCTTCGTCCTGCCATCAGAACCGGTAAACAAACGAGGCAAACCATCACTGACCAAAATGACATACTGCCGATTTTCATCAGTAGTACTATTTCTGAGCATTTCCTGTGCAGCCAGAAGACCAGCATGCATATTAGTACCGCCCATCAAACCGTCCGGTTTCTGCGTAAGTGCATTTTTAAGTTTCGCAAACTGCTCGTCCGTTGTTGGGAATGTACTCAAAGTATAGGAAACTTTTGCATCACCACCGAATACCACGACGCCAATTTGAATTTTCGATTCGTTTTTGCTGACCTCAGTCTTCAAGGAATCAAACATCCGCTCTGCACATGCTGCGGTCTCTGCGCTACAACTGGATTTATCCAGCACGAATACAATATCGCTGGACAGTTTTTCCTCCGCGCTTGGCAGGGACAGCGTCACGCGGGATTCGTCGTTGGCGTCCAGCGCCGTTGCCGTCTTCGAGCGGCTCACCGCCCATTCCGGTTGATCTTCGTCGCTTTCGCCCTCGTACACAACCGCGTCGCTGTCTTCGACATCCCGCACCGCAGCTTCATTCACCGAGGTGTTATCACAATCATCCATGATTGTGACGTTTTTACCGTAAAAACGTGCTTCCCCGTCTGCCGCCAGTGCGCTGACCGGCAGGAGCGAGAGGGTCAGCATCAGCACCAAGACCCACGTGAGACAGCGCTTGCCGAATCTTGTCTCTCTCATAAAAAAATCCTCCCTCTTGTCCCTGTGGACCCGAGGAAGGAGGTTTCTCCGTCTTAGGCAGCCCGGCTGTCGTGCGGCTCATGGCCGTTTAGACCCGCGGCTTTGCGGCACCGGCTTTCGCCGGCTGTGCCTTTGTCTGTACGCTTTGTCCCACTTTCGCGAGCCGCACAGATCATTAGATTTGATAATTGCATTATAGCATGCAAAAAATAAACTTCAAGCAGAATTCTGTCGAATTCTGTCGGTAGTAAAACTTTTAATAGCTGTTGAGTTTTATCGCGATTTGAAAATACCTTGCAGTTTAATTGGTTTTTAGGCAGAACAGGGAGGGCGGATCGCTCCGCCCTCTGTCCTCTCTTGATCTCTTCTCTCTCAGATCACTTGCAATACTGCCGCAGATCGTAGCAGAGGCGGTAGGCCTCCTGCTCGCCGCGGGCGATGATCGCCACGGAGTCGTTGCCGGAAATGCAGCCGAGCATATCGGGCATGCGCATCGCGTCGATGGCCGCGCCCGCCGCGTCCGCGAGCCCAGGCAGTGTTTTGAGCACCACGACGATGCCCGCGCAGTCCACATCCACGCTGCACTCGCTCAAAATGAGCTTGAGGCGCTTCGCATTGTCAATGTGGTCGGCCTTGTTCGACACGGCGTAGCGGCTGCGGCCGCCGCCCATCGGCTCCTTATAGAGGTACAGCTCCTTGATGTCGCGCGAGACGGTCGTCTGCTTGCTCTCGATGCCGCACTCGGCAAGGCGGGCGATCAGCTCCTCCTGCGTCTCGATGTCGTACTTGGCGATCAATTCCAGAATCTTCTCCTGACGCTTGCTTTTCATGGTTCTCTCTCCCGTTTTCCTCCGTCCGGTCGGCCGCCGGTGCGGATGAGGTTTTCTCTCTTTTGCGATAGAATTTTTACAGGTCGTCGCGGTTGACGGGGCAGGACATGCAGCGCGGGCCGCCGCGGCCGCGCGAGAGCTCGGCGGACGGCACGGTCAGCACGTCGAGTCCGTGCTTGGCGAGAAGGTCGTTGGTCACATAGTTGCGCTCATAGGTGATGACGCGGCCCGGCGCGATGCACAGCGTGTTCGAGCCGTCGTTCCACTGCTCGCGCTGCGCGGCCATCAGGTCGCCGCCGCCGCAGCGGATGAGGTCGACCGCGGGCAGCTTGAGCTCGAAGGCCAGAATGTCCTTGAGTTCTTCCTTGATCGCGCCGAAGCGGAGCTCGCCGTGCTCGTCGAGCGTCATTTCATAAACGCTCAGCGGGCCCTCGATCTCGGGATGGATGGTAAACTTGTCGTAGTCGACCATCGTGAAGACGGTGTCGAGGTGCATGAACGCGCGCGTTTCGGGAATGTCGAAGGCGAGAACCTTCTGAAAGCCGGAGTTTTGCAGAAGGTTGCGCGCGAACGTCTCCGCGCCGGAGACCGTCGTGCGCTCGGACAAGCCGACCGCCACGATGTCCTTCGACAGGACGAGCACGTCGCCGCCCTCGATGGAGTAGCTGTCGGACAAATCGTACCACATCTTGTTGTCCGGCGCGGCAAAGTCGCGGTTGTAGAGGAACATGTACTTTAAGAGCAGGCTCTCGCGCTTGCGCGCGGGGGTGTGCATGCGGTGGATGTTGATGCCCTCGCCCACGCAGGCGCCGGGGTCGCGGGTGAAGTACAGGTTCGGCATGGGGTCAGAGACGAACGGATAGTCGTCGTCGACCAGGTCCATCAGGGACGTCGGCTGCTTGGTGGCGACCTCGCAGCGCTTGATGCCCGCGATCATCTTCGTCACCATCTGCTTGGGCGGCATGTCGAGAAGAAGGCTCGTCATGCTCGCGCGCAGGCCTTTGGCGTGGATCTTGCTGATGTTCAGAAAGTCGTTGACGAGTTGGATCTGGCGCGCGGGGTCGGCGATGGCCTTGGCCACCTCGTCGACATAGTAGACGACCTCGACGCCGTTTTCGCGCAGGACCTCGGCAAAGCGGTCGTGCTCCTCCTGTGCGGCCTTCAAGTACGGGATGTCGTCAAACAGCAGGCGCTCGAGCGTGGCGGGCGTCAGCGATTCCAGCTCCTCGCCGGGGCGGTGCAGCAGCACCTTGTTGAGCTTTCCGATCTCGGAAAAGTTATGAATGCCAGGATACATAGTCGTGCTCCCTTTCCCGGGACGCCGGCAGCTCTCTCATCGACCGCCCGTGCATCCCGCTGTGTTTTCGATCGTCTCGCCGCGATGCGCGGCTGCTTTACGGATCGTTTTACCGTTATTACGCAGTAAAGTATACACGTTCTAAAAGCGCTTGTGATGTATCAGTGGTTTTGCTATTTCGTGTACCAGTTACTCCTCCAGTTCTTCTTCTAGCGCTTTGCGCAATAGCTCCAGTCCCTTTTCCAGCCGCTCGCGCGGCTCGTAGGAGTAGTTGATGCGGATGTGGTCGCGTCCGCCGTTCCTGCAGGGATAGAACACATGCCCAGGGATCAGCGTGACGCCCATATTGTAGGCTCTGCGGATGAATCGCTTGCTGTCCACCCCGTCCGGCAGCCTGCACCAGACGTATACGCCGCCTCTCGGCTTTGTATAACTCACGCCGAGCGGCGCGAGCTCATCGAGCTTCTGGCAGACGAGGTCGCGGTTCGCGCGGTACACGTCGCGGAATTTTGAAAGCGACGTGTAGTAAATGCCGTCGTCCAGGTACATGCCGAGGAGCTTCTGCGTCATCCAGTCCGAGGCCATCAGCCGCACGGAGACGAGGTAGCTCAGCGCGCGGACAAAGTCACGGTTGCCTGTGACGAAAGCTAAACTCAGCCCCGGGATGAACGTGAGCGAGAACGAATAGATGTAAATGACATTGCCCATCGTGTCGAACGCCTTGATCGGCGGGAGCTTTTCTCCGTCGTAGGCGAGTTCGCTGGCCGCGTCCTCCTCCACGATCGGCACACGGCAGCGGTTCGAGAGCTCGACGAGCTTTTTGCGCCGCTCGAGCGACAGAATGTTTCCCGTCGGGTCGTGGTAGCTCGAATTGACGAAGATGAGGCGCGGGCGCGTCTGCGTGAGCAGGCTTTCGAGCACCTCGCAGTTCATGCCGTCCCTGTCGACGGGGACGGTCAGAATTCTCGCGCCGGCGAGCTCCATCACGCGGTACATGTCGGGGTGGACGGGCTCTTCCATCACGACGCTGTCGCCGGGCTTGACAAGAAGCGTGACAATAAAGTCGAGGGCCTGATTCGTCTCCGACAGAACCTGAATTTCGCCAGAGGACGCCTTCACGCCCTTCGTGCCGAGGAAGGCCACGAGCTTCTGCCGCAAAAATTTGTCGCCCTTATAGGGGCTGAAAAAATACTGGCACGGGCCGCTGCCCGTGAGCAGCGTGGCGATATCGCCCGCGACGCGCTCGGACGTGTACACCTCGCGCGAGGCGACGCCGCTGCCGAGGGAATAGTGGCTCTCGTCCGTAAAGCGCTGGAACAGGTCGTCAAACGTCTTTTCCATGTCGAGGTACTTGTCGGCCACCTCGCTGACCCAGTTGACGCGGCCGGACTGAACCTCGCCGATATCCTCCTCCGGCGCTTTTTCACCGCTCGCCGCGGCCACGACATAGCCCACGCCCTGGCGCGACTCGATCCACGCGTCGCTTTTGAGCTCGCTGTACGCCTTGACCACGGTGTTTCGGTGCACGTCGATGATCTGCGCGAGCGCGCGCTCGCTCGGCAGCGCGCTTCCGCGCGGCAGCGTGCCGCTGATGATCTGCGACCTGATCTGATCGGCGATCTGTAGGTAGACCGGCACCTTGGAACACTTGTCAATGCTGACTTTCATATACTTCTCTTCTCCCTCCCGCTTTGCGGCCGCTCTCTCATTTTCGGCCGCAGACGGTATATCGTGCTCGCAGGGGTTCTATCTCTCCGTCTGCATTTTACCATACAAGTGTATGCTTTGTACAGTTATTTTTTGTGCATTTGATATAAAATCGTAAAAAATAGGGGAAGAGGCGTCCTTTCGGACGCCTCTTCCCTTTGGGTCAGTGCTTTGAGCAAGGAAAAGCCCTTATCCCCTTTTTAGAACAGCAGATGCGCGATCGGGCAGACGATCAGCAGGCTGATGATGGTGCGCTCCAGGAAGATGACGAACA
>CALAAN010000435.1 GCA_937884915.1 uncultured Oscillibacter sp. | reverse complement strand
CTTAACGATCAAATCACCGAGAATCTCAGCGAGGGTCTTCTTGCCGAAGTCGCGTTCCATCTGCGTAAGCGTGATGAGCTTGCGGTCGTAAAGAAGAGACTCGTCATAGCCGGCGGCCTTCATAGCCGCGACAACCTTGTCCTCATCTGCAAACTTACGGTTGCTGCGGCCCTCAACCATTTTCCAGCCGGTTACCGTTTCACCGGCAGTCAGCGCGCCAGACACAAGCTCACGCAGGTCCTTAAGCCAGGCTTCAATGTCTGCGGACTTGGCAAGAATCGCGCCTGCCTCTTCAGGAGAGATGAGCAACGGGTCAGGGCTCTCGTCAAAGAGCTTGAGGTTTTCTTCGGCACGAGCGCGGCACTGATTCTTTGCGCGGCAGAAACGGCAGGCTTCTTCGCTCGGCGCGAAGTCACCTTCGCCCTTGTCTGCGAGCTTTGCTCTCGGCTTGACATAGCTCTTGCCCCAGGAGGTAAGCTCCTTGACGGTCTTCTCGGAAGAATCCTCGATACCAGAGAGACGCGGTTGGAAGATCGTCATGCGAACGGTTTTGATCTCATAGAGATCACCGAATTGCTCGAGCGCGCCCAGGCCGTAGAGTTGCATCTGAGGATTGTCCTCAGCCTCGACGCGATGGCCCTTGCCATACTTAAAGTCGATCACGTCGAGAATCGGCTCGGCAATAATCACGCAGTCACCGGTACCAAAGCCGCCAGGCACATACTTCGAGAAGTCGAGGCGAGTCTCGAGGATAATCATTGCGTCGGGGCAAGTCTTCTTTGCCTCAGCGAAGCGGCCGGTCACGAACTTTGCGTAGGCGACCGCGCACTCACGCATTTCTGCATTGTAGTAGCTGTTCGGCTCGAATTCAGATTTGATCTGATTCTCATAGGCGACCTCATCAAGCTCGCCGAGGAAGTAGCGCGTCGTGAGCTCTGCAAGAGCGTGCGCAACCGTTCCCTCTTCGGCGTAAGCGCTGGTCGACGCGGGGAACTTCTGCTCGAGCTGGGCGCTCGGCGTACACAGGAGCCACCGATGCGCGCCGCTGGCGGATAAGAGAGCATGTTTAGCCATTAGCAGCCACCAACTTCTCGTAGAAGACGGGATAGTCTTCTTCCTTGACGGCGGACAGGTTTGCGACGCCAAGCTCCTTGAAGATCGCCTTGAGGGCGGCCTTGTCATTCTTAGAGAGCTTGACCGCGAGGGCTCTCACGTCAGCCTTAGAGATCGTCTTCTCCTCAGTAGGCTTAGTATCAGGGGTCACAGGCGCGGGCTCCGCAGGGGACTCCTGGGGTGCCTCGGTGGAGGTCTGGGCGGTAGGCGTTTCCGTAGGGGTGGGTTTATCAAAAAGAGACATCTGCGCGTAGGTCTCTGTGTGCTCAGGCTTTTCAGTCAGAAGACTGGCGAGCGCCTGACTCAGAGTTTCTTTCTTCGGGTCATAGGTGACCTCAACTTTGATCGTTGCCATTTTGTCGTTCCTCCTTAGATTTGAGCCATATTTGAAAGGCTTGTTGGTTTTTAGGGTCTTGAAAAAAGGTTTTTGCATAATCGAGAATCTGTGTGCACGCCAGTTTCTCGGTCTGCTCTAAAGTTGCCTCGGCGGGCGTTTGTTTCCTTTAGGAAACTTCCTCCGCAAAAAAAATCTGATTGCGTTTTTCCACGGAGAGATGCAAGCGTCCGGAGCACTTGATGATCTCGCCAACACGAAAATCAACACGGCCATTCAAGCGCTGGTAAAAGGCTTTAGGCTTGAGACCACAGATTTCTGCGAGCTCTCTGACGCTGCAGTTATTCTCAACCATAGAGGCGCGAAGAGCATTAGCATTGAGCATTTAGGCGTCCTCCTTTCTGAAAAGTTTCCTTAAGGCTACTCAATCATAGCGCATCATTTTGGATTTGTAAACCCCTAAAGGAAACTTTTTTCTGTTTTCGAGAAAAAAGTGTTTCCTTTTTGACACTTGCGCGTTATAATAGGGGTTAGACTGACAAGGGCGGTGACATTTATGACTATGGGCGAGCGAATCCATGACAGGCGCAAGGCTTGTGACCTGACTCTCGAATACGTTGGTAACTTCGTGGGCGTTGCGAAGAGCACTGTGCGTAAATGGGAGAACGGTGATATTGAGAATATCAGCGCGCTGCGGCTGCAAAAGCTCGCCAACGTACTTGGCACGACAGTCGACTACCTGATGGACGGTGTAACGTCCAACCTTACCTACAAGAACATTGAGCCCATGCCCGACTCTCAGCTTTTGCCGATCGTCGGTAAGATCGCTTGCGGTGAACCGATTCTTGCAAAGCAGAATATCGAGGGCTATGCCGAGCTCGATCGGCGTGTTCATGCTGATTTTGCTCTTCGCTGCGTGGGCGACAGCATGATTAACGCGCATATCTTTGACGGTGATCTGGTCTTCATCAAAGAACAGCCGGACGTGGACAATGGCGAGATCGCAGCGGTCGTCATTGACAATGAAGCAACACTCAAGCGCGTTTACAAGTACCCAAACCGCATTGAACTTCGCCCCGAGAATCCTCTGTTTCCGGTTCTGCAGTATGAAGGCGCCGAACTGGGAAACGTCCGTATCATCGGCAAGGCTATCGCATTCCTGGGCAGGGTTCGCTAAATGGCGAGGGGCAAACCGTGGACGAGAGAGGAGCTCATTGTGGCCTACGCGCTTTATTGCGTGATTCCTTTCTCGAAGCTGAATAACAGCAACCGAACGATCAAAGACGCGGCGGAGATAATAGGCCGATCGCCCGCAGCGCTTAAAATGAAGATTTGCAACCTTGCGGCATTGGACCCTGACTTCCTGGCGACTGGGCGCGTGGGACTCTGGGGCGGAATCTCGAAGCTCGACCGAGAGATTTATGAAGAGTTCTCGAAGGACTGGGAAGGACTGAGTACAAAGGCCGAGAGCATTGCCGGACTGCCGCTCTTTGATCTGACTGAGCCGGTCTACAATGGCGACCCGCACCGGAAAAAGAGCTATGCTGAGATCGCGGACAAGCAAGCGCGAAAGTTCTTCCGGAAGTCAGTCATTTCGGCGTACGAAGGTCGATGCTGTATCACGGGGCAGAGCATACCGCAAATGGTGATCGCGAGCCATATCAAGCCGTACTATGTATGCGACAAGAGCGAGCGCGCGAATCCCGCAAATGGGCTTTTGCTCAATGCGTTTTATGACCGCGCTTTCGATCAAGGGCTTATGACGGTCTTGCCTGATCTTACGATTCAAGTCTCGGACTATGTGAAGGACAGCTACGACGACCAAAATACGAAGGACTGGCTACTCGGCGTAGAGGGTACAAAAATCATCAGGCCAAAGAGGTTCGCGCCAAACCGTGATATGCTGGCCTACCACAATGAGTTTGTATTCCTGAGGTGATTCCATGCAGCGAGCAGTGATATATGCCAGGTACAGCCCTGGACCAAATCAGACAGAGCAGTCGATCGAGGGGCAAGTCCGAGAGTGTACAAAGTACGCCGAGCAGCATGATCTCCGAATCGTCGGAACTTATGTTGACAGAAAGATTTCTGGCAAGACGGACAATCGGCGAGAGTTTCAACGGATGATCGACGACAGTGAGAAACACATATTCGATGTCATCATTTTGTACCACACGGACCGCTTTGCTCGTAACCGATACGACAGTGCGATCTACAAGCATAAGCTAAAAGAAAACGGTGTTGAGCTGCGATACGCAACGACCGACATTCCAAAGGGACCCGAGGGAATTATCCTCGAGAGCATCATGGAGGGCTGGGCTGAATACTACTCAGCCGAGCTTAGCCGAAAGATAAAACGCGGAATGCGTGAGAGCGCCTTAAAGTGTCATAGCACAGGCGCGGGGCGCTGCCTGGGGTACCGAACCGCGGAAGACAAGTCTCTCGTGATCGAGCCAGAAGGCGCGAAGGCCGTGCAAACGGTTTTCGACATGTATATCAAAGGGAAGAGCCATGCCGATATTTGTAGGTATCTCAATGACTGCGGCTTTAGGACTGCGCAGGGCAAGCTCTTCAACAAGAACAGCGTCACGCATATCATCAGGAATAAGCGCTATATCGGCGTCTACACTTACGATGATATAACGATAGAGGACGGGATTCCCGCAATCATCTCGAAGGACACCTTTCACCTTGCGCAGCTCGAATCTGCGCGGCGTAAAACCGCCAAGAGACCGAAAGAGCCGAAGGCTGAGTACCTGCTGAGCGGTAAGGCCTTTTGCGGGCATTGCCAAAAACCTCTCGTTGGTGTAAGTGGTACGGGCAAGTCAGGAAACAAGTGGTACTACTACTATTGCCAGGAGTCGCGAGCCAAACGCGGCTGCACGAAAAGGCCAGTTAAGCGTGATTGGCTCGAGCGCGAGGTCGTCAGGAGAACGGTTGCTGAGGTTTTACAGCCCGAGGTCATTCAGCATATCGCGAAAAAGTGCTATGACCTGCAAATGGAATACCGCCAAGACAACAGCGACGTACTCTTTTATGAGCTCAAGCTGAAGGACGTCCGCAAGGCAATCAAGAACACCATGCACGCCATCGAGTCAGGCGTCAAAACGAAGACACTGCCTGCGAGATTGCAAGAGCTTGAGAACGAAGAAGAGGCGCTCGAGGCAGAGCTGGCGATCGCGAAGGCCTCTGACTTTGTGGTAACTGCGGACCAAATCGAATTCCTACTTACTCAGTTCGCAGAGCCCTGGGAATGCGAGAGCGAGGAAGAATATCATCGCAGAATTATCAAGTGTTTTGTCCATAAGGTTTTCCTATTTGACGACAAGCTGCTGATCTATTACAACGTTAGTCGGGATGGGAAAACTCGCGAGCAGAGCGAAGCGGAGTTGCTTGAGGAGGCCCTGGGCGAGGGGTTCGACAAGCGCTCTTCCGGCTCCACCATTTTAATCGCTGGTCGAACACCTGAATGCAAGATCATCGTCTTGCGTTATGGTTTCTGGCTGGCCCTCGATTTGACCGTTCAGGTTTGACCTGGGCGGTCTTTTCGTTTAGGGTGGTCGGGGCTCCTTGGCAATACTCTTCCAGTCGATTCTCTTCCCGCAATCGGGGCAGAACGAAAAGCGAGTCAAATCTGTGCTGCGCCGCCGATCGGCGTACTGCTTGAGCGTGAACACCTTTACGTAGAGGCTCTTACAGCTACAAAGAACGGGGTCGGCACGCAAACTACGGTTGAATTCCTTCTGGTCTTCAATGTGATTCTTAAGCTCGTCCAACGTTACGAGCGAGGAATATTCGGACCGATAAAGGACTCCGATATAACAGTCTATAAGTCATTCCTCCTTAAACTATCCTGTGGAGCTCCTGGGCGACCCATATCGCGTTTTAGGCCTGGGGCCCTGGTGTTTATACTCCCAGATTCTGGACGCGATATGGGAGACCTGGGGGCAAGACTTATTCTGCGGCGGACTCAATATTGCTGATCGCCTCATCAAGCGAATCCAACGCCTCGTTCATAGAGTCGCTTGCTGATTCAGACAGCTCATATTTTTCTCCGCCTTGCAGGCTTTCGGGGATATTTTCGCGGTACTCGTCTTCTTCATCGCGAAGAGCCTCAAGCTCGTCGCGAAGGGCACTAATTTGCTCGGCAATCTCGCTGAGAGCTTTTCTACGTGCTTTATTCATTTCTTGCCCTCCTCTCTCCTGGCGCAGGGTCTCAGCCCTGCGCCTTGGCGTTTTCAACTTTGTC
>CALAAN010000434.1 GCA_937884915.1 uncultured Oscillibacter sp. | reverse complement strand
CGCGCCTACGGCGACCGCCCGAACGTCGTGCCCGAGGGCAGCGTCAACTTCGCCTTCCTCGGCCAGTTCGCCGAGACCCCGCGCGACACGATCTTCACCACCGAGTACTCCATGCGCACCGGTATGGAGGCCGTCTATACGCTGCTGAACGTCGACCGCGGTGTGCCCGAGGTCTGGGGCAGCGTGTATGATGTGCGCGATCTGCTCAACGCGACCGTCAAGCTGCGCGACGGCAAGAAGGCCACCGACATGGAAATGGGCCTCGTCGAAAAGATGGCCGTCAAGAAGCTGCTCAGCAAGATCAAAGGCACCGACATCGAAAAGCTCCTCAAGGAGTACGGCGTGATCTAAAAGAAAACAGCAGGCAGGATAGCAAGAAAATAAAGTAAGGGCGGGAGCTAAAGCTCCCGCCCTTACTTTGCGCTCTCGCGCCTGTCTCATCGGTGCATTAAATCGCTCAGCGCGCCGTCCACGGCGGTACCCATCTGCTGCATGGTGCGGCCCACGCAGGTCTTCATGGCTTTGCGCTTTTCTGCGACGGTCATGCCGATGATCGCGCCGGCGGCCATGCCGGCAGCCATACCGCGCCAAAATGCGGTCTCACACATATCGATCACTCCTTTGCTCACGCGCTTAGTCTGTCCGCACAAGATTGCGTCATACGCGGCAATTTTTGCCGCAAATCGCCCTTGCTGAATGTTTCATTTCGGCCTATAATGAAAATGAGAAAAAATAAGCATGAAGGAGAACCATATGACCACGATCTATCTCATCCGCCACGCCGAGGCCGAGGGCAACCTCTACCGCCGCGCGCACGGCTGGTACAACAGCACCATCACCGACCGCGGCTACCGCCAGATCGCTGCGCTCGCAAAGCGCTTTGCCGACACAAAATTCGACGCCGTCTACTCAAGCGACCGCTTCCGCACAATGATCACGGCGCTTGCCATCTATAAAACGCACAGCCTGCCGCTGCGCACCGTCCGCGCCCTGCGCGAGATCGACGTCGGCTATTGGGAGGATACCCCCTGGGCCGAGCTTGAGCGCACCGATCCCGAACAGCTCGCCTATTTCAGCAACGATTCGCAGAAGTGGCACGTCGACGGCTGCGAGAGCTTTGCCGAGGTCCGCGACCGCATGCGCAAGGCCCTCACCGACATCGCTTCGGCGCATCCCGGCGAGACCGTCGCCGTCTTTTCTCACGGCATGGCGATGCGCATCATCGTCGGCACGCTCCAGGGCATGACGCTGCACGAGATCGACAAGACCGGCCACGCGGAAAACACCGCCGTCGCCAAGCTCGAATACGAAAACGGCAGTTTTAACGTCGTCTTCCGCGACGACGCGTCCCACCTCGGCGACGACATCGCCACCATCCGCAAGCAGCCGTGGGTCAACGACCCGAAGGGCTTCGAGGGCGGCATCTACTACCGCGCCTCGGGCGAAAGCGGTCACTTCGACGTCATGCACGGCGACGACATTATCGGCGCGGTCAGTGTCGAGTCCTGCCGCGGCGGCATGGGCACGATCGGCGAATTCTGGCTCGAAG
>CALAAN010000433.1 GCA_937884915.1 uncultured Oscillibacter sp. | reverse complement strand
GGAGCTTCCAGTCAAGCTGGCCGTAGCCGACGTCGACGGCGTAGACCTTTGTCGCGCCGTTTTGCAGCATGCAGTCAGTAAAGCCGCCGGTCGACGCGCCGATGTCGGCGCAGATACAGCCGTCCAGCTTGAGGCCGAACGTCGTCATCGCCTTTTCGAGCTTGAGGCCGCCGCGGCTCACATAACGGAGCGTGCTGCCGCGCACCTCGATCTGCGCGTCGTTCGGCACGGCGGTGCCCGCTTTGTCCACGCGCTGCCCGTCCACAAAGACGAGCCCGCTCATGATCATTGCCTGCGCGCGCTGTCGGGTCTGTTCCAGCCCGCGTTCAACGAGCAGCACGTCTAGTCTTGTTTTATTGCTCATTGCAGCACCTCCGCAGCCTTTTTTGCCAGCGACTCCGCATCCAGTCCGAACTCGCGGTACAGCTCCTCCACTGTTCCCTGCGCAGGAAACTCCTTGCCGAGGTTGCACAGCTCCAGCCGCTCAGGCGAGATCTTGTTCCAGCCCAAAATCGCCGCCATGCGCTGGCCCACACAGCCGACGCCCGCGCACTCCTCCGCGACCAGCATCGCTTTGGTCCTGCCGATGATCTCGCGCATGTCGCGGTCATAGAGCGGTGATATCGCGTTGATCTTCACGACGCGCGCCTCGATACCCCGCTTGTGCAGAATGTCTGCCGCACCGAGCACATTGTTGATCATTGTGCCGTAGGCGCAGAGGGTGATGTCCGCCCCCTCACGCAGCACGACAAGGTTCTGCCGCCCGCTGTCTTCTTGATAATCTCCCTCGCCGCCGCGCGGATAGCGGATGGCGACGGGGCCTTTGATCTCGTTCACCGCGCGGTCGAGCATCGTGCGCAGCTCTGCAAAGCTCGACGGGCACAGCACCGTCATATTCGGAATTTCCGATAAAAACGTCGCGTCGAAGATGCCGTGATGCGTCTCCCCGTCCGCGCCGACCATACCCGCGCGGTCGACCGCGAAGACAACATGCAGGTCAGAGAGCGCCGTGTCGTGGATGAGCTGGTCGTAGGCGCGCTGTAAGAAGCTCGAATAGATCGCCACGACCGGCGTGAGTCCCTGCTTGGCCATGCCCGCAGCCATTGCCACGGCATGCCCCTCGGCGATGCCGACGTCAAAAAAGCGCTCGGGGTACTGCTCGGAAAAATCGTGCAGGCCCGTGCCGTCGCGCATCGCGGCGGTGACGGCGCAGATGGTTTCGTCATTTTTTGCGAGCTTGCAGAGTTCGTCTCCGAATACCGCGGAAAAGTCCTGCTTGCGCTCGCGCGGCATGCCCATCCGCGGGTCGAATTTGCCGACGCCGTGGTAGCGTTCCGGCTCGCGCTCGGCGGGCGGATAGCCCTTGCCCTTTTTCGTGTGCACATGCACGAGCACCGGACAGTTCAGCCCCTTCGCCCATTTGAGCGTGTTTGTAAGCTGCCCCACGTCATGCCCGTTCACGGGGCCGAGGTAGGTAAAGCCCATGTCCTCAAACATCGTCGAATTTGGCAGCAGCGCCTTTTTGACGTTTGTTTTCAGATGATGGTTAAAATCATACACCGCGCGGCCGACCGCGTTGCGGTCGAGCAGGTCGCGATACGCCTTTTTGAATTCATAGTACGCAGGCTTCGAGCGAAGAAGTCCCAGATGCTCGCTCACCGCGCCGACATTGCCGTCGATCGACATGCCGTTGTCGTTCAGGATCACGATGAGCGGCTCGCCGGACGAGCCCGCGTTGTTGAGCCCCTCGTAGGCAAGGCCGCCGGAGAGCGCGCCGTCGCCGATCAGCGCCAGCACAGAATAGTCCTGATGCTGCAGCGTCCGCGCCCGCGCCATGCCGAGCGCGACAGAGACGGAGTTGGAGGCATGTCCCGCGATGAAGGCGTCATGCCCGCTCTCGCGCGGCTTGGGAAAGCCCGAGAGGCCGCCATACTGGCGCAGAGACGAAAACTGCTCGCGCCGGCCGGTCAAAATTTTATGGGTGTAGCACTGATGCCCCACGTCGAACACCAGCCGGTCACGCGACGTGTCAAACACACGGTGGATGGCCACCGTCAGCTCAACCGCGCCGAGGTTCGAGGCCAGATGCCCGCCTGTTTTCGACACGTTTTTCAGCAAAAATTCACGCAGCTCCGTACATAAAAGCTGCGTTTGTGAGTCGTTCAGGGACTTGATGTCGCGAGGGTCATGGATGGTTTCAAGAATCAATACGGTTTCCTTCTTTATCTGACAAGATGCAGCACCGACAGCACCTTTGCCGTCAGGTAGATGACATCCTTGCTCTTTTTCATGGCGACCTTTTTGCCGATGGCCTTGCCGCCGATCGTCAAGCCGGAGATCAGCGCCGTCACCACGGTGGACACGACGATGCTGCGCCAGCCGAAGCTGTTTTGCAGTAGCACAACGATGACCGTCGCGGTCGAGCCGCTGACGATGCCGCAGATGTCGCCGACCACATCGTTGCAGAACGAGGCTACCTTCTCCGCGTTGCGGATAAGGTAGAGCGCCTCCTTCGCGCCCTTGACGCGGTGCGCGGCCATCGAGTTGAACGGCTTGGGGTTCGCCGCCGTCACGGCGACGCCGATGATGTCGAACAGGATGCCCAGCGCGATAAACAGCAGCAGGATCAGTGTTGCCACCACATATCCCGCATCCTCAAGCAGCGCGCCCGAGCACAGACTCATCGCGGCAGAAAGCGCCACAGCGATCAAAAATACGCGGATGACCCAGCGCGCATGGCTGGGTGTCTTTTCCGTTTTCTTCGGCTTTCGGTCTTCTTCGTTTTCCAATGCTTTTTTCTCCACAGTTATTTTATCATCATGCTAATCAGCGGCAGCAGCAAAAGGTAATCCTGCGGCATAGGTCGGGTTGGCTTTCCCCGCAGCGCACCTCTCGTTGCCGATGGAGGCGGTTCCCCCTTAGGCGCTGCACCCCGTTGTCACCAGACGAGGTACCCGATTGCCACTTAGTCCGCACTGTAACCCTTTTGCTGCCCTTGCGACAGCCTAGGTGATTTCCACCCCGGAGTCACGCCGTTTCTTATCCTCTTTTGCAGGAAAAATTTCAAGGAGCGATCGTACCTCGCTCTTGGCCGGAGTCTGTACGTTGTTCTCCTATCCGAATTCCCCACGCAAGGCAGGCTACGCTGCACACAGCGTTCGCGGCACAAAGGCCGGGTAGCACCGCAATGCAGGTTCATATCCCGTCCCGTACCGAAGTCGATACCCGAAACCGGGAGTCCGCTCCGGCACAGCAACGAGTCTCCGCAGAAACAGGGTCGGTTCCCCCATGCCATTAGGGGTCGCCCGGAGTCCGCAGGCGCAGCTTTCGCTTTTGCCTCCCTTCAGCACCCACCCCAAACTGGGCGTAAGAAGCAGGCACCAAAGGCTTCACAGTTGTGCCCTTCAAAGGATTTTTAGGCCCTTCTTAGGAAACGGCAGCTCCGACTAGGATACTGCACCGCTGCTTAGCAAGGCCTATTATACACCAACCGAAATGAATATGCAAGATATGCACAATAATATTCACCTTAGAAAATTGTAAATTTTTTATTTCGCAAATAATTTTATTTGCCGCGCGCAAACAAAAAAGAGGTCCGGCCTTCGCCGAACCTCTTTGAGCGATTTGCAATTTGGAAATTACTTCTTGCCGCTGACCATGGAAGCGATCTCAGCCGCAAAGTTCTCCTGCTTCTTCTCGATGCCCTCGCCCTTCTCGAAGCGAACGGCGGTGTTGAAGCTGACCTTGCCGCCCAGTGCCTTGGCAGCGTTGTTCATATACTGCTCGACAGTGACGTCGCCATCCTTGACGAAGGCCTGCTGGAGCAGGCAGTTCTCGGCATAGAACTTGTTGAGCTTGCCCATGACGATCTTTTCCTTGACCTGCTCGGGCTTGCCCGCCATCTTCGGGTCGTTGGCCATCTGGCCGAGCATGACTTCCTTCTCCTCGTCCAGCACGTCCTGCGTGACCTGGCTCTTGTCCCAGAAGCGGGGGTTGAGCGCGGCGATCTGCATGGCGATGTCCTTGCCGATCTCGGTGGCGTCGCAACCCTCGACGGTCAGATTGACGATAACGCCGATCTTGCCCTTCATGTGGACGTAGGGAACAGAGAAGCCGTCAGCGATGCGGGCAAAGCGACGGACGTTCATATTCTCGCGGATGGCAAGGAACAGTTCGTCCTTCGCGTCCTTGACGGTGCCGCTGCCGGTGATCCAGGGGCAGCCCATCAGCGCGTCGACGTCAGCGGGGTTCTCCTTGGCGATGACCTGCGCCACGCCCTTGACAAAGTTGTTGAACGGCTCGCCGTTGGCGACGAAGTCGGTCTCACAGTTGACCTCGACCACAACGCCGACACCGTCGATGACAGTGGCGTAGGCCATGCCCTCAGCAGCCACGCGGCTGGCCTTCTTCGCCTGAGAGGCGAGGCCCTTTTCGCGCAGATACATGACGGCCTTTTCCATATCGCCCTCGCACTCGATGAGGGCCTTCTTGCAGTCCATCAGGCCGCAGCCGGTGGCCTGGCGGAGCTCGTTAACAACAGCAGCAGTGATAGCCATTCTGATATCCTCCTGAAAAATAGTGTAGTAAACATGAGACGGGGCGAGGCTTTGCCTCGCCCCGTAAGGTTCTTTTCTCGCTTGTTTGGGAAAATCAGGCCTGAGCCTCGCCCTCGGCCTTCTCCTCGGTCTCTTCACCCTGCTTGCCTTCGATCATGGCGTTGGCCATCACGGAGGAGATGAGCTTGATGGCGCGGATAGCGTCATCGTTGCCGGGGATGGGGTAGTCGATCTCGTCGGGATCGCAGTTGGTATCGGCGATGGCGACGACGGGGATGCCGAGCTTGTGCGCCTCAGCAATGGCGTTGCGCTCCTTGCGGGTGTCGACGATGAAGAGCGCGCCGGGGAGCTTCTTCATTTCCTTCACGCCGCCGAGGTACTTCTCGAGCTTCTCGATCTCGGCGAGGTGCTTCATGACTTCCTTCTTGGGAAGCATATCGAACGTGCCGTCAGCCTGCATGGTCTTGAGCTGGTTGAGACGGTCCACGCGGGTGCGCATGGTCTTGAAATTGGTCATCATACCGCCGAGCCAGCGGGCGTTGACATAGTAGCCGCCGCAGCGGGAAGCCTCTTCCTTGATGGCGTCCTGCGCCTGCTTCTTGGTGCCGACGAACAGGAT
>CALAAN010000432.1 GCA_937884915.1 uncultured Oscillibacter sp. | reverse complement strand
GCTCAAGGCGGGCGTTTTGAAGATGAAGGTCAAAGCCGATGAGGTCCGCCTCATTGAGGCGGCAGAGCGCGCGGCGACCGCGAAGAAGCCGCAGTTTGCTCCCTCGCAGCGCATCCTGCGCACGGCGTCCGCCGCGCGCGAACTCGACATCCGCGGCATGGAGACGCTTGAGGCCGAAAGCGTGCTCGACAACTACATTGACGCCGCCGTCATGGCGCATCTCGAGACCGTGACGATCATCCACGGCAAGGGTACGGGTGCGCTGCGCAAGGCGGTGCATGCGAGCCTTCGGCGCAACAAGGCCGTCAAGAGCTTTCGCCTCGGCAACTACGGCGAAGGCGAGTCGGGCGTCACTGTGGTCGAGTTGAAATAAATGCCTGCCCGGGGAAGCGCTTTGTCTGTGTTTATTGCCAAATCCGCGCTGTTTCGCGCGAAATGGCATTGACGAATCGGCCCCCGATGGTATATGATACGATAAAGTCCGAAAGATTTTTTTGGAGAGGGAGTAGTAACGATGTATACTCAGAATGTTACGATCAACAATGAAGTAGGCCTGCATGCTCGTCCTGCCACGTTCTTCATTCAGAAGGCCAACGAGTTCAAGAGCGGCATCTGGCTGGAGAAGGATGAGCGTCGCGTGAACGCCAAGAGCTTGCTGGGCGTGCTGTCCCTCGGGATCGTCAAGGGCACGACCATCACGCTGCTGGCCGACGGCGCGGACGAAAAGGAAGCTGTGACCGCTCTGTGCGAGCTGGTTTCCAACAATTTCGGCGAATAACAAACAACCAGGAAAGGCGGCTTCCACAGGAAGCCGCCTTTTTCCATTTTATCGGCATCATTCGACCGGATATACTATTATATATTATAATGTAGAGATGAAAAGAAAGGAGGGAATGTCCCGTGACGAAACAGGAGCTTTTGGACAAGGCGAATGACCTGCCGCTTGCGCCGGGCGTCTATCTGATGATGGACAAGACCGGCTGCGTCATTTATGTCGGCAAGGCGAAAAAGCTCAAAAACCGCGTCAGCCAGTATTTTCAGGAGAATTCCTCCCACAACGAGAAGACGCGCCGCATGGTCTCGCAGGTCGACCACTTTGACATGATCTTCGTCTCGACCGAGTTCGAGGCGCTGATTTTGGAAAACTCGCTCATCAAGCAGCACATGCCGCGCTACAACATCCTCTTAAAGGATGACAAGGGATATCCCTTTGTGCGCCTCGGCACGGAGCACTACCCGCGCTTTACAATGGTCGGCAAGCCCGCGGATGACGACGCGCTCTACTTCGGTCCCTTCGGCGGGCGAAATGAGACGCGCGCGGCCATCGACGCGATCTGCGCGGCGTTCCGCCTGCCGACTTGCAGCCGCAAATTCCCGCGCGATATTGGCAAAGAGCGCCCCTGCCTCAACCATCACATGGGGCGCTGCGACGCATTCTGCCGCGGCATGCCGGACGAGGACGAGTATATGCGCCGCATCGGGCAGGCCGAAGAGCTGCTGAACGGCCACTATCGCCGCCTGACCCGCACGCTGCGCGAGGAGATGGAGCAGGAGGCTGCGGACCTGCACTTTGAGCAGGCGGCGGCGCTGCGCGACCGCATCCGCGCCATCGAGGTGCTGGGCAAGCGCCAGAAGGTCATTGCCGGCATCTGCGCCGACACCGATATCTGGGGCGTCTACCGCGGCGCGCTCAAATGCGGCAGCGCTGTGCTGCACATCGAGGACGGCAGCGTGACGGGCCGCGATCTGAACCTCTTCGCCGCGCCGCAGGACGAGAGCGAGCAGATGATCTTGTCGGCGCTGCTGCCGCAGTATTACCTCAATAAGAGCGTGCTGCCGCGCGAAATTCTGCTGCCCTGCGAGATCGAGGGCGCAGACGAGCTCGCGCAGATCCTGACCGAGCGCGCGGGCCGCAAGGTGACGCTGCATGTCCCCCAGCGCGGCGAGAAGGCGGAGCTCCTTGCCATGGCGCAGCGCAACGCGCGCGAGGACGTCGAGCGTGTGACGACTGCGCAGGAGCGCGAGAACCGTACGCTGACGCAGCTTGCAGGGATGCTCTCGCTCGCAGAGCCGCCCAGGCGCATGGAGTCCTACGATATCTCGAATACCGGTGCGAGCGACATCGTCGCGTCGATGGTCGTCTATGAGGGCGCAAAGCCGAAGAAGAGCGCCTACCGGAGATTCAAGATCAAGAGCCTGTCGGCGCACCCCGACGACTATGCGTCCATGGAAGAGGTGCTCACGCGCCGCATCCAGCGCTATCTGGACGGGGACGAGAAATTCAGTCCCCTGCCGGACGTCATGCTCATCGACGGCGGTATCACGCACGCGGGCGTTGCCGAGCGCGTGTGCGCCAAGATGCATGTGCATGTGCCGATCTTCGGCATGGTCAAGGATGACCGCCACCGCACGCGCGCGCTCGTCACCGCGCAGGGCCGCGAGATCGACCTGCACGCCGCGCCGAACGTCTTTGCCTTGATCGGGCAGATTCAGGAGGAGACGCACCGCTTCGCCATCACGTTCCACCACGAGAGCCATTCGAGGTCTTCGACCTGTTCGGCGCTCGACGGCATTCCGGGCGTTGGCAAGGTGCGCGCGCAGGCGCTGCTCAAGACGTTCAAGAGCGTCAAGGCGATTCGGGAGGCGGACATTTTCACCCTCGAGCGTGTGCTGCCAAAAGATGCCGCGGCGTCCGTCTACCTTCATTTTCACGGAGAAACGGACGAAAAGAAGGAGAAGATGTAACTTCCTCCGCAGTCGCCTACTTGACGGAAAAGGCGAAAAAGAAGAGTGATTTTTGTTGAATTTACCAACAAAATTTGAAAAATGAAGTTGACATAAATGAATTTCAATAAATGAATTTTCAAAAATTCAAACTTGCATATTTTGGCATCGCACTACACTGTTGAGACGGTTTTTCGTCCCCTGCGCCCTTTCCCGGGCGCAGGGGACGTTTCGCTGCTGTCCGAGGGAATGGAGCGCGCGGAAGAGGAACAAAAAAGCCAGTGTTTGCAGGGCTTTCCGCGGTTTTGCCACTTCGTGAGGCGGCAGCGGGACACACCCGGCCTGCTCCCAGGAGTTTTTTTCCCGCTCGGGCGGGACAAAAAGCGTCGGCAGACGCACCGACGTTTTGACGCCGAGACGGCAGCAGGGCGGGGGAGCTGGGTGACGACGGTTTACATAAATCGAGAAAATCGTGAATTCAATGTATTAAATCGCAACTTTTAGAAAGAAAAAATGATAAAAATAATGAAAATTTTATAAAATACAGAACTTTTATCGAACGAATGGCGGAAACTTGACAAATCCTTTTTCAGGCGGTATACTGCCAGCAAGTTTTGGAAAAGTTACATTTTGTAATCTTTTTCCGGACGCAGCGCACTTCCCTCGCTGCGCGAAGCTGCGGCGGCTCACGCCGCGAAAAAAGGAGTATCTCATGCAGAAGTTTTTGAAAAATTTGTTCACAGCCCAGCGCTGCCGCAGAGCGATGTTCTTTCTGCTCTTCGCGGCCGTGATGCTGCTGAACAGTTCGCCCGAGCTGCGCGCGGACGCGCTGTACCTCATCGCCGACGGCGATACGGTCAGCGTGCTCGACGGCACGACGGACATCCCGCAGGAGCGCGTCATTGTCACCGGCGTGCAGAGCGGCGACGCGGAAGTCACACTCCCTGCCGGTGAAAAGGTGACAGTGACACACGGCGACGATATCGAGTACGCTACCACGAGAAACGGCGAGCGCGTCAGCGAGCTGCTGCGCCGCCTGCAGATCTCGGTCAGCCCGCTTGAGATGGTGTTGGTCGACGTCACGGAGGAAGAGGTCGAGATCACTGTTGCCTCTGACTTCACCTACTATGAGACCGATACCGTGGCGGCCCCCCACACCACGCTGACCTCCACGTCGTACCGCATTCCCAAGGGCGAGACGCAGGTCGTCCAGCAGGGCATCGACGGCACGCGCGACATCGTTTATGAGGTCGTGTACGCCGACGGCCAGTTCGTCTCCCGTCAGGCGGTGGAGGAGAAGAACAACACCTCTGTCGCGGAGATCACCTACACCGGCACGCTCGTCGACAAGGCGCAGAGCGGCGACACGGTCAAGTCCGTCGTGACTGAGAGCGACGGCAGCGGCTATCTTCTGATGAAGTCCGGCGATTCCGTCCACTTCTCCGGCTCGATGAAGGTCACCTGCACGGCCTACACCGCGGGCTACGGCGGCGTTGGAACCAGAACGGCCACGGGCACGACGGTCCATGTCGGCACCGTCGCGGTGGATAAGAAGGTCATCCCGCTCGGCACCGAGATGTTCATCGTCGGCTCGTCGGGCTACACCTACGGCAACGCCGTGGCTGAGGACACCGGCGTGCGCGGCGCGGCGATCGACCTCTATATGAATTCCTATCAGGAGTGCAAACAGTTCGGCCGCCAGAAAAATTCCACGGTCTACTTCCTCGACTGAGCGGGGCGGTTTGTCGAATAGTACGATAAATGTATGTTCCGGATGCGTATGTTGCGCATCCGGAACATTTACTTTATTGCAGTGACATGATACAATTACCGGCAGAAACCGAAAGGAGAACACAGGATGAAAGCCATTATCACGGTACTGGGAAAAGATCAGGTCGGTATTATCGCGGGCGTCAGCTCGCTGCTGGCAAAGTGGAACGTGAACGTTCTGGATATCAGCCAGACGATTTTGCAGGGAAATTTCACCATGGTCATGCTGGCCGATCTCGAAAATTGTTCGCTCTCTTTTACGGAACTGACGGAAAAGCTGAGCGCCCTCGGCGCGGAGATGGACATTGCGATCCGCATGCAGCGGGAGGACATCTTCAACGCGATGCACAAGATCTGAGCGGGGAGGGAGAGAATCATGCTAAGCCGCAGTGATATTCTGGAAACGATCCGCATGATCGACCAGCAGCATCTGGATATCCGCACGATCACGATGGGCATCTCGCTCCTCTCCTGCGCGGACAGCAGCGCGGAGCGTGCGTGTGAAAAGATCTACGACAAGATCAGCCGCTATGCAGAGCGCTTGGTCGCAACGGGAGAAGAGATCGAGCGGGAATTCGGCATTCCCATCGTCAATAAGCGCGTTTCCGTCACGCCCATCGCGCTGGTCGCCGCCGCGTCGGAGACGGAGGACTATGTCCCCTTTGCCAAGGCGCTCGACCGTGCA
>CALAAN010000431.1 GCA_937884915.1 uncultured Oscillibacter sp. | reverse complement strand
TGCCGCTGAATTTCGGCTGCACCTGCGAAGATGGTAAGTTCTCGTTCTTCTGCCACAGCGCACGCGAGGGCCGCAAGCTCGACATTCTGCGCAAAAATCCGACCGTTGCCTTCGAAATGGACTGCCGCGGTGCGCTCGATGAGCACGACGTTGCCTGCCAGTGCGGCTACTACTTCGCCTCCGTCACCGGAGTCGGACACGTCGAATTTCTGGCCGGCGAGGAAAAGCTCGCCGCATTGACCACCCTCATGCGCCACATGGCAGGCCGCGAGGACAAATTCACCGAGCAGCAGGCCCGCGCGGTCGAGGTCTTTGCCATCCGCGCCGACAAGCTCAGCGCCAAGGCAAAGGTCCCGCACGGCGCACAATAATACGGGTATCCAACAACCCACATCAACACCAAAAAGGAGCGCTGCACATGAGCAGGAGCGAGACCGTCGAACTGATGAATCTATGCATGCTTCGCCGCGGCAGTCAGGTCCTGGTGCAGGATCGCAGGGACCCCAATTGGCCTGGCGTCGCTTTCCCGGGCGGCCATGTCGAAAAGGGAGAATCCTTTACAGATGCTGTCATCCGTGAGGTGCAGGAGGAGACCGGCCTGACGATCTCCTCTCCACACCTGTGCGGCATCAAGGATTGGCACGAAGACGGCGTGCGCCATGTCGTGCTGCTCTACCGCGCCGAGCAGTTCACCGGAACGCTGCGCTCCTCCGACGAGGGCGAGGTCTGGTGGGCAAAGCTCGCCGATCTACCCTCGCTTGACATCGCGTCCTCCGACATGCTTGACCTTCTCCGCGTGTTCGAAGAAGATGATCTCGGCGAGTTTTTCTACCGCCAGAACGGTAGAGATTGGACATACGAGTTGAAATAGTAACTAAAAATGAAACGCACCGGTGTGCAGATGCTATCTGCACACCGGTGCGTTCTTTTTTCAATTTTACAGCGCGCGTTCCATCGGCAGGTACGCCGAATCGTTGTGTGGGAACTCTTCGCCCGTCAGCGCAAAGCCGTTCTTCCCCCAAAACGCCCTGCTCTGCGGATTGCCCCTGTCGACCGCGAGACGCACCTTGCGGAATTTATTTTGCCGCAACTCATCCAGCAGCTCGCCAATCAGCGCCGTGCCGAGGCCGCGACCCTGCCGCTCCTTTTTCGTCATAAAGAAACCGACGTAGGCGGTATCATCTTGCGGATAGCGCTCGATCAGGTCCAGCACGGCGGCAAGCGTTTCGCCGTCAAAGAATCCGAGATAATGCTTCTCCTCCGCGCATTTCCCCGACGGCAGCGCCGTCATGTCCTCTAAGATGCTCTCCCGCGTCGCGAGCGGCGGATGATAGTGGTAGAACTGTTCGTTCCCCGTGCAGAGCGCCAAAATCTCGTCCACATCCGCCGCCGTCAGCGGCCGCCGGACGGCGTATTCCTGCGAAAAATCCAGTCTCATTTCTCCGCCTTGCTGGCCGCGAGCACTTCCCAGTAGTCCTTGTAGTTCGCCTGCAAAAGCTCGGGCGTGTTCAAGCCGTAGGGGCACTTCGACATGCAGTGGCCGCAGTGGCGGCAGTTTTCGATCCGGTGCATTTTCTGCTGCCATTCCTCGGTCAGCCACGCCGCCGCGGGTGCGCGGCGCAGCATGAGTGACATGCGCGCGCACTGGTTGATCTCGATGCCCGCGGGGCACGGCATGCAGTAGCCGCAGCCGCGGCAGAATTCGCCGCAAAGCTCCTTGCGGTCACGCTCGATGGTCGCCTTGCGCTCGTCCGTCAGCTCGGCGCCCTCGCGGATGCACTGCAAAAACTCATCAAGCTCGCTCTCGCGCTGCACGCCCCAGATGGGCACAACACCCTCCTGCTGCGCCATCCACGCCGCCGCCGTGAAGCCGTCGCGAATCAGGCCGCCCGCCATGCCCTTCATGGCGATAAAGCCCATGTTGTTTTCGCGGCACTTTCTGACAAGCTCCATCTCCTGCTCGCCCGCTAAGTAGCTGAACGGGAACTGCAAGGTATCGTAAAGCCCTGAGTCGATGGCCTCGTGCGCCACGGCGAGGCGGTGGTTCGTGATCGAAATGTGGCGAATTTTGCCCTGCTTTTTCGCTTCGAGTGCCGCATCGTACAGGCCGTCCTCCCCGCCCGGCTTCGGGCAGAAGGCGGGGTTGTGGAACTGATAGATGTCGATGTAGTCTGTCTTCAGCGTGCGAAGGCTGGTCTCGAGATCCTTCCAGAAGCCCTCCGCCGTCTGCGCGCCGGTCTTCGTCGCCAGCACGATCTTGTCGCGCATTGACGAGAATGCCGCGCCGACTTTCCGCTCACTGTCGGAATACGCGCGCGCCGTGTCGAAAAAGTTGATGCCGCCGTCATACGCCTTGTGCAGCAGGTTGACCGCATCCTGCTCGCTGATGCGCTGGATCGGCAGGCAGCCAAATCCGTTTTTCTCGATGACAAGATTCGTCTTGCCAAGCGTGATCTTGTTCATGAAAATTCTCCCTCCTATCTTGGATACCCCAAGCATAGCAAAATCGCTCTTTTTTTGCAATATCCTGTTTCCTGCTTGACAACTCACTTCGCTCCCGTTATTATGTAGATAATCTACTATGTAGACAATCTACTTATCAGGAGGCCTATGGATGACAGTCG
>CALAAN010000430.1 GCA_937884915.1 uncultured Oscillibacter sp. | reverse complement strand
GACCGCTTTGATTTGAACGCGCTCTCGAAAAAGCTCGTCGAAAGCGGCTACACGCGCGCAGAAACCGTCGAGGGCGTCGGCCAGTTCGCGCTGCGCGGCGGCATTCTCGACGTCTGGTCGCCGCTGAGTGCGCCCGTGCGCGTCGAATTCTTCGACGACGAGGTCGACGCGATGGGCGAATTCGACGTGACGACCCAGCGCCGCACGCAGAACGTCAAATCCCTGACCGTCTTACCCGCGGCAGAGGTGCTGCCCGCCCTCTCCGACGGCGGACGCGAAAGGATGCTCGAGCGCCTTGGGCGCGCCGCGCAGAAGATTGCGAAAAAGGCCGAGGACAGCCCCATCGTCCAAACGCTGCGCGGCGACATCGAAAGGCTCTCGAACGACCTGCCGCTCGGCGGCATGGACCGGTATCTCGCCGCGTGCTACCCTTTGGAGGTCTGCGCGCTCGACTATCTCTCGCCCGATACGCTCATCGCCGTCAGCGACGGCATGCGCGTTTTGGAACGCAGCAAGAATTACCACTGGGAGCTCTCCGAGGATGTCAAGCCCCTCATCGAAGAGGGCGTTTTGTGCGGTGAATTTGCTTCTCTCGCGCTCAGTCAGGAGGCGCTGAGCCACCGCATGGGCGCGTTCCCCGTGCTGCTGCTCGATTCGCTCCCCACGTCGCGCAATCTGCTGCCGCCGCGCATGATTCTCAGCATGAACGCACGCTCGCTGCCGTCTTATGGCGGCAGCCTCGAGACCGCCGCGGGCGACATGGAGCGCTATCTTGGCGCGGGCTGCGGCGTGCTCGTCCTCTGCGGCAACGAAACGCGCGCGAAGAACTTCCAGCGCCTTTTGGAAGAGCGGAACATCCGCGCGCAGCTCAACTTGAAAAATGACCGCCTCCCCGCCCCGCACGAGACCGTCATCGGTCTCGGCGCGCTGAGCGCGGGCAGCGAATATCCGCAACTCAAGCTCGTCATCCTGACCGAAGGCCAGCTGACCGCCCCCCTCTCCGGCAAGCGCGCAAAGGCGCGGCCGAAGAAGGAAACGTCGGCGCGCGCCGCGCTGCGGTCCTATGAAGACCTCTCCCCCGGCGATCTTGTCGTGCATGTGCACCACGGCATCGGCCGCTTTGCGGGCATCGAGCGCATGCGCGTCGACGGCGTGGACAAGGACTATATCAAAATCTGCTACGCGGGCAACGACAGCTTATACGTCCCCGCGACGCAGCTCGACATGGTGTCGAAATACATCGGCGGCCACGGCGAGGATGAGGACGGCCAAATACGCACGAAGCTCTCAAAGCTCGGCGGCACAGACTGGTCGCGCGCGAAGACGAAGGCGCGCGCCGCGGCAAAGGACCTCGCCAAGGGGCTCATCGCGCTTTACGCCGAGCGCCAGCGCCGCCCGGGCTTCGCCTTTTCGCCCGACTCCCCGTGGCAGAAGGAGTTTGAAGAGGCCTTCGACTACGAAGAGACCGACGATCAGCTCCGCGCCATCGCTGAGATCAAGGCCGACATGGAGCGCAGTACGCCGATGGACCGCCTGCTCTGCGGCGACGTCATGAAGTGCGTGCTCGACGGCAAGCAGGCGGCCATCTTAGTGCCGACCACAGTGCTCGCCCAGCAGCACTACGCGACGGCGCTGAACCGCTTCCGCTCGTTCCCTGTGCGCATCGAAGTGCTCTCGCGCTTCAAAACGCCCGCGCAGAAAAAGCAAATTTTGCAGGATGCGGCACAGGGAAAGATCGACCTTTTGATCGGCACGCACTCGCTGCTGCAAAAGAGCCTGCACTTCAAAGACCTCGGCCTTCTCATCATCGACGAGGAGCAGCGCTTCGGCGTGACGCACAAGGAAAAGCTCAAGGAGCTTTCGCGTCAGGTCGACACGCTGACGCTCTCGGCAACGCCGATCCCCAGAACGCTCAACATGGCGCTCTCGGGCATCCGCGACATGTCGACCATCGAGGTCCCGCCCGTCGACCGCCAGCCGGTGCAGACGTATGTGCTCGAACACAACTGGAGCGTCATTGCCGACGCCATCCGGCGCGAGCTCGCACGCGGCGGGCAGGTTTACTACATGCACAACCGCGTCGAGACCATCGACCGCTGCGCCGCCCAGCTCAAAAAGCTCCTCGGCGACGATGTCGCCATCGGCGTCGCGCACGGCAAGATGGACGAAAAAGGGTTATCATCCGTGATGCAGCAGCTCTCGGACGGCGAGATTCAGGTGCTCGTCTGCACGACCATCATCGAGACCGGCATCG
>CALAAN010000429.1 GCA_937884915.1 uncultured Oscillibacter sp. | reverse complement strand
CTGGATCATAAAGCCGGGGATGACGCGGTGGAACACCACGCCGTCATAAAAGCCAGAATTCGCCAGCGCGATGAAGTTGTTGACGGTGTTGGGCGCGATCTCGGGATAGAGCTCGCCGCTCATCACCGCGCCGCTTTCCATTTCGATGGTCACGATCGGATTTGCCATAATTTTCTCTCCTTATCTCCGCGCTTTCATCGCGCGGTCGATCTCGCGCTTGGCGTCGCGTTTGGCGGCGTCCTCGCGCTTGTCGTAGTTTTTCTTACCCTTGCACACGCCGACTTCGACCTTCACGCGCGCGTCCTTGAAGTAAACGCTCAGCGGGATCAGCGCGTAGCCATCCTGCTTGATGAGCGAGTAGAGCTTGTTGATCTCGCGCTTGTGCAGAAGGAGCTTCTTCGGCCGGTCGGGGTCATGGTTGAAGATATTGCCCTTGTCGTAGGGCGAAATGTGCATCGACAGCACGTTTGCCTCGCCGTTTTTGACGATGACATAGCTGTCTTTCAGGTTGAGCGTGCCGGCGCGGATGGACTTGACCTCCGTGCCCTTGAGCTCGATACCCGCTTCATAGCGGTCTTCGACAAAATAGTCGTGGAACGCCTTGCGGTTCTGCGCCGCGATCTTGATTCCCTTTTTCTCCGCCACGGCACATCGCCTCCTTTGCGCTCGCATGATAGTGTAGCATACTTTTTCTTCCAGCACAAGGTCTGTCACAAAAACGTAACAATTCGAAAAAGCGCCGCATTCCGCTCTATTCTGCCCATCCACTTTAATTTATAGTAGAATTCCGCCCGCCGCCGTGCTATAATTTTAGTATCTATCCCATGCTTTAGCGGCGATCCGCCGCACTCAGGAGGCAGTTTTATCATGAATCTGACCGAACGCCGGCTTTCCCGCGAGACGATCTACGAGGGAAAAATTCTGCATATCTACCGCGACGACGTGCTCCTGCCCAACGGCAGGACGAGCGTGCGCGAGGTCGCCGATCACCCCGGCGGCGTCGCCATCGTCGCCCTTGACGAAAATGACAACGTGCTCACCGTGAAGCAGTACCGCTATGTCTTCTCTCGCGTGCTTGAGGAAATTCCCGCGGGGAAATTGGAGCGCGGCGAGGACCCCGATGCGGCCGCGCTGCGCGAGCTCAGGGAGGAAACGGGCGCGGCGCCCAAGCGCATGACGAACCTCGGCAAGCTGCTTGTCTCCCCCGGCTGCTACAGTGAGGTGCTGCACCTCTACCTTGCCGAAGGCCTCACGTTCGGCGAGCAGCATCCCGACGAGGACGAATTTTTAGAGCTCTACCGCACGCCGTTTTCCGACATGCTCGCGCGCGTGATGCGCGGCGAGATCGAAGACACGAAGACCGTCTGCGGCATCCTCAAGGTCCACGCCCTGCGCACGGCGCAAAAAGAGAGACAGGAGAAAGAGAACTGATGGAACAGAAGAAGACCGTCCTCATTGTCGAGGATGAGAAAAACATCGTCGATATCATCCGCTTCAACCTCCAGCGCACAGGCTACGACACGCTCGAGGCCTACGACGGCGAGGCAGGCCTCGCCATGGCGCGTGAGAAAAAGCCCGACCTCATCTTACTCGACGTGATGATGCCAAAGATGATGGGCTTTGACGTCTGCCGCGCCCTGCGCGCCGAGGGCGACAATGTCCCCGTCATCATCCTGACCGCGCGCGAAGAGGAGGAGGACAAGATCTTAGGCCTTGAGATCGGCGCGGACGACTACATCACCAAGCCCTTTTCCATGCGCGAGCTGCTCGCGCGCGTCAAAGCAAACATCCGCCGCACGACGATGCTCTCCGCCCCCGCGGCAGAGGATAACGCCATGAGCGCCGGCGGCGGCATCACCATCAACACCGACAGCTTTCAGGTGCGCAAAAACGGAGTGCCCATTGACCTCACGCAGCGCGAGTACGAGCTTTTGACGTTTCTTGCCAGCCACCCCGGCAAGGTCTTCTCCCGCGTCGATCTGATGGAGCAGGTCTGGAACTACGGCTACGTCGGCGACGACGCGCGCACGGTGGATGTCACCGTCCGCCGCCTGCGTGAAAAAATCGAGGACAATCCCGCCGCTCCGGCCTACATCCTCACGCGCCGCGGCGTGGGCTATTATTTCTCCGCGCAGGCGTAAATTGCGCGCACTTTCCTGGGAAAGGAGTCTCCTGCTATGTTCCGCAGTCTGCATATGAAGCTCGTGATGATCATGCTGCTGCTCGTCACCTCTCTGATGGCGGTGGTGGGCGCGTTTTTGATGACCAGCGTCACAAACTTCTACATTGACGATTTTTACGAGCAGATGAGCGAGGTGTTCGGCGAGTCCAACGCCGCGTTCGTAAGCTCGCTGCGCGAAGAGGCCGCGCAGGAGGACGGCGCCGCGCGCCTGCAAACGATGCTCGAGGCCTATTCCGGCACGCTGAGCATCGACTCGCGCAACCGCAACTACTACATTCTCGACGGCCGCAGCGGCGAAGTGCTCGCTTCGAGCAACGAGGACGGCCAGCTGCTCGAGCAGACCGAAAACATCCTCACCGCGCGCAACGGCGAGGTCGGCGACCACAGCGACCTTGCCGCGAGCTATATGGATGTTGCCATTCCCATTTCCGGCGGCGACAACAGCTTCATCATCTACATCCGCGACAGCCGCACCACGGTCTCGTCGCTGAACTCCGAGCTTCTGTTCATCATCCTGCAGGCGCTGCTCGTGGGCCTTCTCGTGTCGGTTCTTTTGTCGTTTCTGCTCGCCAAGACCATGATCGACCCCATTGAAAAGCTGACCGAGGGCGCCGAGCGCATCGCGACCGGCGACTTTGACGAAACGCTCGCCGTCGAATCGACGGACGAGATCGGCGTTCTGACCACCACGTTCAACGAAATGGCATCCGTTCTCCACTCCACGCTCGAAGCCGTGGAGAACGAGCGCAACAAGCTCGACACGCTGTTTCTCCACATGAGTGACGGCGTCGTCGCCTACGACGGCAGCGGCAAGCTCATCCACTGCAACCCTGCCGCGTGCGAGCTGCTCGGCCGCACGGCGGACGAATGCGTGTACAGCGAGCTGTTTGAATCCATCTGCCCGTTTTCCCACGTTATCACCATGCAGCGCAGCGACTATGTCGAGGGCGAGCTCACCATCGGCGAGCGCAGCGTGGAGCTCTACTTTGCCCCCTTCTCCGACGAGGAGAGCGGCGGCGTTCTGATCGTGCTGCACGATGTGACTGAGCACCGCAAGACCGAGGAGCGCCGCAAGGAATTCGTCGCCAACGTCTCCCATGAGCTGCGCACGCCGCTCACGAACGTCCGCTCCTACGCCGAGACCATCCGCGAGGCGGGCGACGACTTAAGCCGCGAGACGGAAAACGACTTCCTCGACGTCGTCATCAGCGAGACTGACCGCATGACCCACATCGTGCAGGACCTTCTGACGCTTTCGCGCCTCGACTCCGGCCGCAGCGAGATGAACATGGCGCGCTTCCCGTTCTCCGCCGCTATCGACTCCGTGCTCCGCTCGACGGAGCTCGAAGCCCGCCGCCACAAGCACGAGCTGACGCACGACTACTCAGAGAATCTGCCGCTCATCATGGGCGACCGCGGCCGCATCGAGCAGGTCATGCTCAATGTCCTCAGCAACGCCGTCAAGTACACGCCTGACGGCGGCCACATCCGTGTCACCGCGGGCAGCGAGGGTGAGACCGTCTGGATGGAGGTCGCGGACGACGGCATCGGCATTCCCGAGGCCGACCGCAGCCGTATTTTTGAGCGCTTCTACCGCGTCGACAAGGCAAGATCGCGCGAATCCGGCGGCACGGGTCTCGGTCTTTCCATCGCGACCGAGATCGTCCAGCGCCACCACGGCTCACTCACGCTCGTCGACCGCCCCGGCCCCGGCACGACCGTCCGCTTAGAGCTTCCCATCACCCAGCCCATCGGCGGGGAGGATTCCCATGAATAAAAATCCCGCCCTTGTGAGCCATCTGCAAAACGCCGCGATCGCCGTTTTGACCGTCACTGCCGTGCTTCTCCTGCTCCGGACGCCGCTTGTCGGCGGCCTTGCGGGCAAGACGCCCTACGAGCTCGCACAGGACTGGCTCGCGGGCGACACTTCGACCGATACCGCCGTCACCACCGACTTAACGGAGCTTGCGCTCCCCGTGCGCGTGGTGTTCACGAACGAATACGCCCGCTACGGGCTCAGCGCCATTACGACGCTCGACACGGATTTTGAGCTCGCCGGTGCGTTCTTCGGCGAAGCGCTCGGCTCTGCCTCCACCTACGAGGCGTGCAGCGGCGAAAAGCTGCTCGCCGCGCTGCACACGAGCGGCATCTACCTTGACCTGGAAGCGGAGACCCCGCTTGAGGTACTCTGCCGTATCCTCGGCGTCAACGACGCGCCGGAGTCGTCTCTCACGAGCGTCACGCGCCTGCTGCTCTGCCCCGCGGAGAACGGCGCAACGCTCTATTTGCAGGACGCCGATCAGGGCTTTTTCTTAAGCCAGACTGCTGTAAACAGTGCGACGCTGCGCGAAGCGCTTGCCTCGCTCGACGGCAACGGCACGGATTTTGCGTTCTCCCTCTCGGGCGAATTTTCCCAGCTCTCGCCCTACACGCTCATTTTCAGCGAGCCGCCGCAGCGCTACACGCTCTCGGCGAGCAACGCCCTCACCGATCAGGCGGCATTTCTGCGTCTTGCGGAGTTCAACCCCCACACGGAGAGCGGCTACACCGATTCCTCCGGCAACACCATCATCAAAGAGGTATACGGCACGCTGCGCCTTGAGCCCGACGGCAGCGTCTTCTATCAGGGCGCGGACGATGCCGAGGCGGGCTCGATCTACTATGTCTCCGCCGCCTCGACCGGAAAGCCTACACTGCTCGAGGCCGTCGCGGCCGCGCAGCGCCTCGCCTTCACGCTGCTACGCGATGCAAGCGGCGACGCCGAGCTCTACCTCAGCGAGATCGACAGCAGCAACAAGCGCTTCACCGTGAGCTTTGACTACGCGGTCAGCGGCACGCCGCTGCGCTTCTCCGACGGCAGCCACGCCGCCACGGTCACGATCGAGGACCAGACCATCACGGAATTTTCCCTCCACTGCCGCAGTTATACGATCAGCGACTCCCCCGCGCTGCTGCTGCCCATCCGGCAGGCCGCGGCCATCGCAGGCAGCAAATATCTGAGCGCCGAGCTGCACGTCTGCTACGACGAGCGCGGCGCGGACACCGTCGGCGTCGGCTGGTTTGCCGACTGATTTTCCGAGAAAGGACGCCCGAAGAATATGAAAACCTCGCGGCTTAAAACGATCGTCATCGTCATTTTGCTGCTCGTCAACGCGTTTCTGCTCTTCCTGCTGCTCAGCCGCCGCGCCGAGGAGCGCGACTCAAACGAGCGCCGCGCCCAGCAGCTCTGCACGCTTTTTAAAAAAAACGGCGTCGACTTCGACCGCGCGCTGCTGCCCGATGAGGAATCACACCTCTCGCTTTCGCTCGAGCGCGACGCCGCGCGCGAGGAGGCCTTTGCCTCCGCCCTGCTCGGCACTGCCACCGCCAGCGATTCCGGCGGCGGCGTGAGCCGCTTCACCGGCGAATACGGCTCGTGCTCCATCCGCTCCGGCGGCACGGTTGACGCGCTTGTCTCCCGTCCGGTCGACGATCCCGAGGGCTTTAGCAGGCAGCTTTTCAAAACGTTTGGCTACACTTTTCTTTCGTCCAAGCTTGCAAACGGCAGCGGCAACGTCACAGGCATACGCAGTGAAAAGGGACAGCTCATCTTCAACG
>CALAAN010000428.1 GCA_937884915.1 uncultured Oscillibacter sp. | reverse complement strand
AGACGCTTGAGGCGTTTTCTCCCTCGGCTGACGGCAGCATCGAATACTGCATTCTTGGCTGCCCGCACTATACGTATGCGCAGATCGAAGAAGTCGAGCGTTTGCTCGGCGGCGAAAAGGCAAAGGCCGACATCCATATCCTGACGTCCGCCGCCATCAAGCGCGAGGCAAAGGAAAGCGGTCTGGAAGACCGGCTTTTAGACCTCGGCGCAGACCTCATCGCCGATACCTGCGTGGACGAGGCGTGCTGCTGGGGCTATCTTGCCGGAAAGCCCGGCGTGACGGATTCGCCCAAGGGCGCATACTACATGGAAACGGCGGGCATCCGCATGGCCGTGCGCGACACGGCCACCTGTATCCGCTGGGCAAAGCAGGGGAGGGTGTGCTGATGAAAAAGACATTTACCTGCCGCCAGATCGCCGCGGGCAGGGTGAAAGGCGAGGTGCTCACCTGCGCCGACCAGATCCTCTTTTACCACACCGACCCGAAGACCGGCGTCGTGACCGAGGTCGGTCACGCGCTCGAGGGCGTGAGCGTCAAGGATAAGATTCTTGTCTTCCCAGGCGGAAAAGGCAGCTCCGTCGTGCAGATGGACGGGCTTTACAAGCTCGAACTGAACGGCGCGGCGCCGCTCGGCTTCATCGTGCGTGAGCCCGACACCGTGCTCGTCTCTACGGCCATCATCATGGAGATCCCGATGGTCGACCGCGTGGAGGATGAGTTTTACGACGCAGTAAAAACCGGAGACCGGATAGAAATCAACGCTGACGAAGAAACGATCACGCTGATAGAACATAACGACTGAAAAATACGAAAGGACAAGCAGTATGGACACTTTGATTTTGAACGGCCACGATCTGACTTTGCAGGACGTTTATGACGTCGCCTACGACGGGCGCAAGGTCGAGATCGCAGCCGACGCCTATGCGCGCCTTGCCAAGGGCCGCGAGATCATGCAGGAGCTCTCCAAGGGCGGCAAGGCCATCTACGGCTTCAACCGCGGCGTCGGCCAGAACAAGGACGTCACCATCGACGAGGACTTCATGGAGACGCAGAACCGCATGATGCTGCGCTCCCACTCCCTCGGCCTTCCTCCGTTCAACACGGACGAGGAGGTGCGCGCGATGATGGTCATCCGCCTCAACAACATGCTCATCGGCGCGTCCTGTGCGTCCGATGACCTCGCAAACAGCTACCGTGACTTTCTGAACCACGGCATCACGCCGCGCATCCCGCGCCGCGGCGCCGTCGGCGAGGCGGACATCACCACCATCACCCATGTCGGCCTTGCCTTCATCGGCGAGGAGGACGTCAACTACAAGGGCAAGGTCGTGAGCGCCAAGGAAGCCATGGAGAGCGAGGGCCTCAAGCCCCTGCACCTCCAGCTCAAGGACACGCACACCATCATGCTCTCCAACAGCCAGGGCGAAGGCACCGCGGCCATCCTCGTCCACGAGGTCGAAAATCTCGTCAAGATGTCCGACCGCATCTTCTGCCTCGACTACGAGGGCCTCAACGGCAACATCGAGCCGATGCGCGAGGATGTGAACGAGCTGCGCGGCCTGCCCGGCCAGATCCGCTGCGCCGCCCGCTGCCGCGAGGATCTCGAGGGCAGCTACCTTTACAGCGACAACCGTCCCGAGCACGCGCTGCAGGACCCGCTGACCTTCCGCGGCGGCTTCATCATCACGGGCGCGGTCGAAGATGCGCTGGACTACGTCAAGAAGTTCCTGAGCATCCAGATCAACTCCCCCTCGGACAATCCCTGCATCATGCTCGACAAGAAGGATGTCTTCGTCAACTCGAACTTCGAGACGACGTCGCTCGTCATCGGCGTTGAGATGCTGGCCATCGCGCTGGCGCACCTGTCCCGCGCGATCAACTATCGCCTCATCCGCATGTGCATGCCCGAGTTCACGCACCTGCCGCGCTTCCTTGCCCCGCGCAACGGCAGCGCCCACGGCTATGACGAGGTGCAGAACGTGCTCTCCTGCCTCGACGCGGAGAACCGCTATCTCACGACCCCGTCGTCCGTCGATTTCTACCCCATGCAGGGCTCTATCGAGGACCACGCGAGCAACCTGCCGCTGGCCGTGACCAAGTGCCGCCAGATGGTCGACAACCTGCGCTACCTCGTCGGTATGGAGGTGCTGTTCGCCTCTCAGGCCGTTGATCTGCGTAAGGAGGACGGCGACTACGTCCATCTCGGCAAGGGTACGCAGAAGGCATACGATGTTCTGCGCGCCATCGTTCCCGAAATGAAGAGCAACCGCAGCGTCTATGACGACATCAACAAGGCCTATCAGCTCGTGCTGGAAGAGAAGTTCCTCGCCGACGGCGAATAAAAAATTGCTGCCATAGAACCTTCACCATAGGGCAAAGGCCGGTCACGCAAGTGACCGGCCTTTGCCTTTTCTGATTCAATTGACGCCATTGGATGAGAGGGAGGTCATCCGCGGCGGAACCAGTCCTTCATAACGGTGAAGACCTGCACCAGCTCGTCCTCTTCAATGACATAGGGGACCATGGAGTACATATAGCTCAGGAACGGGCGGCTGAATACGCCGCGCTCATAGGCGTACTGCTGAAAGCCCTCCAGCGTTTTGGGATCATACACCTCTACGCAGGTGCAGCCGCCCATCACGCGCACCTCTTTGATGCGCCCGTCGGAAAAGCCCAGCATTTCGCGCTTGGAGATCTCCTCGATCTTTTTGATCTTTTCCATGTAGTTCTCCCGCTCGAAGATCTCGATGCCCTTGAGCGCAACAGCGCAGGCGAGGGCGTTGCCCATGAACGTGGGGCCATGCATCAGCGCGTGGCGCTCGTTGTCGCTGTAGAAGCCGCGGAAGACCTTTTCGTTGGCGACCGTCACCGCATGTCCGATGTACCCGCCGGTCAGCGCCTTGCCGAGCACCAGAATGTCCGGCAGGACCAGATCGGCCACAAAGCGGTTGCCCGTCCGGCCAAAGCCGGTGGCGACCTCGTCGAAGATCAGCAGCACGCCGTATTCGTCGCACAGCTCTCTGGCGCGCTTCAAAAACGAAATGTCGTACATTCTCATGCCGCCGGCGCCCTGCAGCAGCGGTTCGACGATGAAGCAGTTCAGCTTGTCATGATAGAGGGCAAAGGCCTCTTCAAGTGCGGGGATCTCGGTCGGGATATGGACGACGCCCTCTTTTTTGTCGAAGGCGAAGTGATAGTCTTCATCGTCGCCGACCTCCATCGCCTTGAAGGTATCGCCATGGTAGGCGTGCTCCAGTGCGAGGATCAGAGTGCGCTTTTTCATCTCCGGATGGTCGTCGCACTGGTTGGTGTTATATTGCAGCGCCATCTTGAGGGCGACTTCGACGGCCACGCTGCCGGAGTCGGAAAAGAAGCAGTAGTTCAGATCACCCGGCAGAAACTCTTCCAGCTTGGCCGACAGCTTTTCGACCGGATCGTGGGTGAGTCCGCCCAGCATGACGTGGCAGAAATTCGCGGCCTGCTCCTGAATGGCGGCCGTCAGTTCGGGGTGCTGATAGCCGTGGATCATGCACCACCAGGAGGAGACGGAGTCGATCAGCTCCTGATCCTCGGTGTAAAGATGGACGCCCTTTGCCTTGATGATCTTATAGGGCGCTTTCATGTTTTTCATCTGCTCATACGGATACCAGATCATGTCAGCGATACCTCCTCATACAGTGCTGCTAAATCGGTTTGTTCCATCGGAAGTTCCTGCGCGCCGTCGGGAATGCAGGCGAGCACGGGAAGTCCCGTGTGCTGCCGGCACATGGCGATGTTGTCCTCTTCCATCGTGTCGCCGCGGTGATAATGGTTAAAGAGAATGCCCTTTACAGGGAGCTTCTTGCCTTGCATATACTTCGCCGTCAGCACCACGCTGTTGATGGTGCCAAGGCCCGCATCCGCGACGATCACACTCGGCAGCTGAAGCGAGCGAATGACGTCCTCCAGCCACAGCGTCTCACCGTTCTCCACGCGAAGCGGGCAGAGGATGCCGCCGCTGCCCTCAACGGTGACATAGTCATAGCGGCTGCATACGCTCTCAAAACCCTGCCGGATGACCGGCAGCTCGGGGGGATTCCCCTCGTAGCGCGCCGCCAGATGGGGCGACCATGCGTGCTCATAGACGTAGGGGCACATTTCGCCAAGCGGCTGGGAAAGTTCCGCCGTTTGCTGCACGAACAGGGCGTCGCCTGGGATGAGGCTGCCGTCATTTCGACGCCGGTTGCCGCTCATGGCTGCCTTATAGTATGCGGCGTTTTCTCCGGATTCCGCCAGTTTTTTCACCATCAGCGCCGTAACATAGGTCTTGCCGACGTCTGTTCCGGTCCCTGTGACAAAAAGGGCCTTTGCCATGCCTTACGCCTCCTTCCAATAGGCGGGGGTCACGTCCCGCCCGAGAGACGCGAGCATGCTGCGGTCGCTGCGGATTGTCGCGCAGGCGGCGGTGGTCAGCATATTGCCGGTGATGGTGGCGGAGGCTCCCGCGCGGAAGGCGGTCTCGCCGTCGTTGGTCAGCAGCGCGCGGCCCGCCGCCAGGCGGATGTTTGCCTCCGGATTGATGTAGCGGAAAAAGGCGATGGTCCGCAGAATGTCCTGCTCCGTCAGGCGGGGCAGATGCTCAAGCGGGGTGCCGGGGATAGGCATCAGCGCATTGATGGGGATGGAGTCGATACCAAGTTCTGCAAGGCTGACCGCCATATCCAGACGGTCTTCCCACGTTTCGCCCATGCCGATGATGCCGCCGGAGCAGGCGCACATGCCCTCCGCCTTGACCTTTTTCAGAGTCTCCACCTTCATATCGTAGGTGTGGGTGGTGCAGATGTTCGGAAAGTTCCGCTTCGAGGTCTCAATGTTGTGGTGGTAGCTCGTGACGCCCGCCTCATGCAGCCGGTGAAGCTGCTCGGCGCTCAAAAAGCCCATGGACGCGCACAGGTCGATCTTACACTCGTGGTGCATCGTCTCATAAGCGTGGATCGCCTGATCGAACTCCTCGCTGGTCAGGGCTCTTCCCGCGGTGACGATGGAGAAGCGGTCCACGCCCTCGCTTTCGTTCATCTTGCAGGCCTCTAAGATCGCCTCTTCGGGGAGAAAGTCGTAAACGTCGCATTCCGTGTGATAGTGCGCGGACTGCGCGCAGTACTTGCAGTCCTCCGGACAGCGGCCGCTGCGCCCGTTGATGATCGAGCAGAGGTCGACCTTGTCGCCGACGCAGGCCTTGCGGATCTCATCCGCGCCCTGACAGAGCGGCTCTAAATCGCAGGTGAGGAAGAAGGAGAGGTCATCCTCGCGTGTCAGGCGTTTGCCGTGAATGATCTCCTGTGCCAAGTTGAGTACGTCCATATCGTGTTACCTCCGTATGATTGTCAAGATCTTGCTGCCGTTGCCGTCTGAGGGACATCGGGCGTTCCGGCGACGGTCCAGATGCCGCTGCGTTCCAGAAGCGGGGCGAGGCGCTTGATGAGAACGGCGCCCAGAATGCTCAGCGCGGTGTCGCCCGGGACGGCGAGAACAAAACAGTACAGGAACAGCGGGCCCACCGCGATGGGGGTGTTCAGCACGTAGTTGCAGATCACATAGTAGTAGATCATGCCGGCAGCGTACACCACGGCAAGGCCGGCGAGATTGGCGGCAAGATAGCGGGCGACGGTGCGCTTTTTCAGCCTGGCGGCGAGCGTGCCGGTCACGTAGGTCCCGATGCAGAAGCCGATGATATAGCCAAAGCTCGGCTTGAGAACATACCACAGTCCGCCGCCCTCTGTGAAGATCGGAAGGCC
>CALAAN010000427.1 GCA_937884915.1 uncultured Oscillibacter sp. | reverse complement strand
CTTCAAAGTTTGCCGACAGATCTTTGAGCAGCAGTTCCTGAATGGCAGGGATGCGCTCGATAAACGCTGTGCTGATCTCGTAGGCGCGGTCGCAGTTCTCGTCGCACTCCGGCATCGTCAGCGTGATCTGACGCGTCAGCTTTTCATGGATGTGCTCCATCAAAAGCGCGCTGTACTGCTCCGGCGGCAGCTTCAAGAGGTCGCGGTCGCCGTAGTAGACGGGGAAAATGAGCTTTTGACAGTCGCGGATGATCTCGATGACCGCGTTGCGGTTCGGCATACGCAGCGCGTCGCCGTACATGGGGATCTGAGAGCTCTTGTAGTTCGCCGCCATGCGTTCAGCTGCCGCATGGATCGTGTCGTTTTTCTTCGCTTTGTCCATAAATGATCCTCGCAATCCATCAAAAGCATAAATAAAGGAATCAGAAAATTATTATAGTATCTTTGGCTGTCAAAATCAAGTGTTTCCTCTGCAAGCGAAAAGAGGGCGGCGATGCGCCGCCCTCCTGCGTTTTTTACCGGCTCACAAGCAGTTTTTTCATGCCGCGCTCCAGCCCGTCGACGGTCAGGGGGTACATGTCCACGACCTTGGCGATATGGCCGTAGCTCTCGCCCCAGTAGCCGCCCCAGCGCGGGGGCTCTTCGGGATTGAGCCAGATCAGGTGGTCGTAGTGGTCGCGGAAGCGCTTGATCTGGTCAAGGCCCGACCACTTCACCTCGCCCGCGCGGAAGTCGTAGCGCTTTTCCGTCAGCTCGTACATATCCATCAGCGCGTCGCCGACAAGAATGACCTTGTACTCGCTGCCGAAGTTCTGCAAGATCCAGTCCGTTGACACCGCGTGCTCGCGGTACATCCGCGGGTCGGAGTAAACGTTGGAATAAATGCAGTTGTGAAAGTAGTAGACGTGCAGCTCCTTAAAGTGGTTCGACTGCCGCGCCGCCTGGAAGAGCATAGAGCAGAGGCGCGCGTAGTAATCCATCGAGCCGCCGGAGTCCATCAGCATCAGCACCTTGACGGTGTTTTTGCGCGGGCGCTTGTAGCAGATCGACAGTGTGCCTGCGTTGTCGCAGGTCTCGCGGATCGTCTCGTCCACGTCGAACTCCGTTTTGGCCTCCTGCGTCTGCGCGGAATACTGCCGCAGCAGGCGGAACGCCATCTGGAACTGGCGGATATCGAGCACGTTGTCCTTGCGGAAGTCTCGGAACCTGCGCTCCCCCGCCACCTGAAATGCGCGGCGGTAGATACTCTGTCCGCCCACGCGGATGCCCTGCGGGCTGTGGCCGCTGTTGCCGAAGTTCGAATAGCCGTTCGTGCCGACCCAGTACGAGCCGCCGTTGTGCTCCTCGGTCTGCTCCTTGAGCCGCTCTTCGAACATCTTGAGGATCTCTTCGACGGTCTTTTCCTGATAGCCCTGCGTACGCAGGAACTTGCGAAATTCCTCCATCGCGGCGGCAGGATTGTTGAGCCAGTCCATCAGCTCTTCGGGAAGCTCGTCCTGATACGGCACGCCGTCGAAATATTCGAGGAAGATCTGGTCGAACTTGTCGTAATCCGCCTCGGACTTGACGAGCACCGCGCGGCAGAGCTCATAAAAGCCCGTGAGCGAATCGTGCTGCAGGTTCATCATCAGCCCCTCGATGAGCGTCATCCACTCATTTAAGCTGACGGAAAACCCGTGTGCGCGCAGAAGATAGAAAAATCCAGTAAACATGATGCTGTTATCTTCTCAGGCGGCGCTGCACGGTGGAGATGTCCTTGTCCTTTTTGAGCAGCACGCCGATGAACGGGATCTCACTCGAGATCTTCAAGACATCCACGCCGGCGAGCTCGAGCGCGCGGATCCAGTCGACGAGCTCAGACGTCGAGGGCTTCTTCTCCACCGAGTCGATCGAGCGAATATAATAGAACGCCTGCATTGCCTGCATCAGAAGCGTCTCATTCACATGGTCGAAGTGGACGCGGATGATCTTTTCCATCTGCTGCTGGTCGGGGAACTCAATATAATGGAAGATGCAGCGGCGCAGGAACGCGTCGGGCAGCTCCTTCTCCGCATTCGAGGTGATGATGACGATGGGACGGTGCTTGGCCTTGACGGTCTCCTTCGTCTCGGGAATATAGAACTCCATCTTGTCGAGCTCCCAGAGAAGGTCGTTCGGGAACTCGAGATCCGCCTTGTCGACCTCGTCGATCAGCAGCACGACCTGCTCGTCGGCGGAGAACGCCTCGCCGAGCTTGCCGAGCTTGATATACTTTGCGATATCGTCCACGCCCGCCGAGCCGAACTGGCTGTCGTACAGGCGCTGCACCACGTCGTAGACGTACAGGCCATCCTGCGCCTTCGTCGTGGACTTGACGCTCCAGATGATGAGCTTTTTGCCCAGCGCCTCGGCCACGGCCTCGGCGAGCATCGTCTTGCCCGTGCCCGGCTCGCCCTTGATGAGAAGCGGCTTTTTGAGCGCCATGGCGATGTTCACCGCGTTCATCAGCTCCGGGCTCGCGACGTAATTTTTGCTGCCTTTAAAAGTGTTTTCCATAGTGTTGCTCCTTGCAAGAAAATCAAAATCATCATTATTGTACTCGCGTTGCATTTCCCTGTCAAACCTATTGTTTTGAAGGGTTCAAAAATTTTTCCTAAAAATTTGAAATTTCCTCTTGCATTTCCCCGAAAGCTGTGGTAGTATAACACCGTTGTCCGATATGAGACATGCGCCGTTAGCTCAGCTGGATAGAGCGTCTGGCTACGGACCAGAAGGCCGGGGGTTCGAATCCCTCACGGCGTACCAAAACTCCTCGAAATCGTCTGATTTCGAGGACTTTTGCTTTTCATAAGTTCCGTTTTTGGGGTGCCACTTTTTTCTGACCCAAACGCTGACCCCAACGGGAGCAGATAGCGGAAACCATCAGACAGCACGGGATAGGATATTGCCCATTGTCTGCGCCGCTTTCAGCTGGGCGTCGGTGGTAACGTGGGCATAGGTGTCCAGCGTGAAGCCCGCGGAGTAGTGTCCCAGCATCGAGGACACCGTTTTCACGTCCACGCCGTTCTGCAGCGCCATCGTTGCGAAGGTGTGGCGCAGATCATGGAAGCGAATGCGGGGCAATCCGGCTCTCTTTAGGACTCTTTGTAGCATGTGCAGCACACTGTCTGGCGTCATCATTCCCCCGCTGGGCGAGGGGAATACCCATTCGCTGCTGCCAGCCTTACACTTCTGCGCTTTCAGCACGTCTATCGCGTCTGCCGACAACGGCAGTGTGCGGTAGGCGTTTTTTGTTTTCAGTGGGGCTTCCACCACTTTGCCGTTCTGCCGTGAAATTGCCCTTTGGATTTTCAGCACACCACGGTCGAGATCTATATCCGTCCACTTTAGCCCCAGCAGTTCGCCCCGCCGTAGGCCCGTGGCAAGGTCGAGGTAGTAGAGTTCGTACACGCCGCTGTCCCTGGCTTCTTGAAAGAAGGTACTGAGTTGGTCGGCGGTCAGTGTTTTCATCTCTTTGTGCTCGACTTTGGGTAGGGCACAACCCTGTGTCGGGTTGCGGGTTACCAGCTTCTGCTCCATGGCGAGGTTATACGCCGAGCCGATCATCTGGTGGATGCACGATGCGAGAGAATACTTCCTGCTCGACACGGTGGAGCCGCGGCTCCGCCTGCTAATGAACGTGATCAAAAGGCTATAATGCGCCGTACCGGCGTGCAGCAATAAAGGAGCATAACCATGCAGCCGAAAGCACTCAATATTCTGGACATTATGAAAGATCTAGTCTCCGTGCAAAGTGACACGGGGACGAAAATGGAAGAAGATATGGCTGAGCGGATCGCCGCTTATTTCAAGGAAGATCCCTATCTTTCCGCCCATCCGAATCACTGGGGCCTTGCCGACACAAACGACTTTCTGGGCCGCCATGTCGTCTGGGCGCTGAAAGAGGGAACGAGCCGCAAAACGCTGATCCTGACCGGCCACTATGACGCTGTGGAGATCGACTGCTACGGCGAACTTAAACCGCTCGCTCTCAAGCCGGAAGCCCTGCGGGAGGAAATGCTGCGTCAAAAGCTCGGCGACGAGTTGATGCAACAGGAGCTTGCCAGCGGCGACTGGCTGCCAGGCCGCGCGACAGCTGACATGAAAGGCGGCCTTGCCATCGGGCTTTATGAGCTTTTGACGCTGCCCGAAAACGCTGAGATTGGCATTCTCTTCGTCGCTGTCTGCGATGAGGAAAATGTTTCTGCCGGTATGCGCGGTGCGGTCAACGTTCTATTGGAGCTCAAGAAACACTTTGCGCTTGACTACCTCGCCACGCTTGTTTTGGAACCGCAGCTTCCGCTGGCTGACAAGGAATTTATGGTCTACAGCGGCAGTATTGGCAAGATCATGCCCGTCATTGTCGCCAAGGGGAAGCTCGCCCATTGTGGCGAGCCGCTCA
>CALAAN010000426.1 GCA_937884915.1 uncultured Oscillibacter sp. | reverse complement strand
AGTGGTGACGAAACGTAGGGGTTCATGGCGAAGCCATGTACACCGCACCCGATTCGGCAAGCATTGCAGCTCTTCAAGATCGAGACTGCCAATGGGCGGGGTCGAGGGGGAAGGCCCCTCGCGTTCTCTTGGGGGTCAAAGGGGGATATTCTCTCACGTGAGAGAATATCCCCCTTACCTGGCAGCAGCGCTTAGCGCTGCATTACCCCTCCGCGCAGCGCGCGGAACCTCCCCGTTTCCCTGTTCAGGGAAACAAAAAGCCCCCGCCGTTCGGCGAGGGCTTCTTGCTGTGTTGTGTGTGTATTTTTAGGAGGGAGAAAATCACATCGGGGATCGTTCCCCTTTGCAAGTATTAAGATACCAGTCAATCTTGGCTAAAGTTTGAATCGGTTGTAAACAAATTATGAATACCAGCGGAAATTTTGCACATTTTCAGCCCATGAGCGCGCAGAGCTCGGAAAAATTGAGCGGCTGGAGCGCGAGGTCGATGCCGTAGCCGATGACGCGGGCAAGCTCGCGGATCTGCGCGTCGATGTCGCGCGTTGTGACCATGACGGTCTCGTGGCCGCGCAGGGCGGCAGGGTCGACGTCCGCTTTTCCCGCCTCTTCCAGCACATCGAGCGTCAGCGTCGCCGCGTCGACGACCGTGGGGACGCCGATGGCGTAGACCGGCACGCCGAGCGTGTCGCGGCTGAGAGGACAGCGGTGATTCCCCACGCCGCTGCCCGGGACGATGCCCGTGTCGGAGAGCTGCACCGTGGAGCACAGTCGCGCGAGCGAGCGGGATGCGAGCGCGTCGATTGCAATGACCGCGTCGGGCTGCACCGCGCGCACCGTGCCGCGCAGCGTCTCCATCGCCTCGATGCCCGTCCGGCCTAAAACCCCCGGCGTCAGCACGCTGACCGAGCAGAACGCGGAAAACGCGCCGTTTTGCCGCAGGTGGCGCGTCACGAGCACGTGCTCCGCGCTCCTCGGCCCGATGGCGTCCGGCGTCATATTTGCGTTGCCAAGCCCCGCGACGAGCACGCTTTTGATGTTCTCACCGAGCAGCGCTTTGATCTCCGCCCCCACGGCGCGCGACGCGCGCTCGAGCATGTTGTCCGCGTTTTTTTGCAGTGGGGAGAGGTCAAGCGTCACGTACCGTCCGCGGGGCTTGCCGAGCTGGTGGGCGGCGCTCTCGGTGTCGATGCGCACGCTCGTCACGCTGCACCCGCGGCGGAAGACCGTCCGGCTGTCCACGCCGGAAAGCGTCTGCGCGCGGCTTCTCGCGCAGAGCAGCTCGTGCGCCTCCATGGCAAGATCGGTGCGGTATTGGAGCATTTTGCCTCTCTCCTTTTACTAAATCTTGTTTTCCTTTCCTATTTTATCCACAAAGTTTTGTGTCATACAAAAAAATCAGAAAATTTCGAAAAAATGCTTGCAATTTCTTGCATTCTTTGCTAAAATACCATTCTGCACGGTGGATTTTTTGTCCGCTGGCGCGAATTCCAACCGGAGGAGGTGTTTGGTTTGCCGAATATTAAGTCTGCCAAGAAGCGCGTTCAGGTGTCTGGTGTGCGTAAGGAACGCAACAAGGCCGACAAGTCCGCACTGAAGACCGCACTCAAGAAGTTCGAGGCGGCTGCCGCTGAAGGCAATCGCACCGAGGCCGAGAGCGCTTACAAGGTCGCAGTGAAGTCTGTCGATAAGGCTGCTGCTAAGGGTATTCTGCACAAGAATAACGCCGCGCACAAGAAGAGCGCGCTGACCCTGAAGCTCAACAGCGTTGGCTAATCGAGCGAAAATGAGAGTCATCCGAAAGGGTGGCTCTTTTTTTGTGACCCTAAAGGGACACTGGCTTTTCCGCGCGCTGCGCGGAGGGTAATGCAGCGCTTGCGCTGCTGCCAAGTAAGGGGGATACTCTCTTTTGAGAAAGAGAGTATCCCCCTTAAACCCCCGAGAGAAAGGTTTACATTGGCAGCCTCGATCTCGAAGAGCTGCGCAGCCTGCGGAATCGGGTGCGGTGTACGTGGCTTCGCCATGAATCCCTACGTTTCGTGACCGGTTGCAACCGCGCCTTACTATCGTGAGGCGCGAGTGACGATAGTTTGGCGGCAGACTGCGTGCGGGGGCGGCATTGCTGCGATCGCCGCCGGACGGCAAAAAACGACCGCGTTAGCGGTCGTTTTAATCTTCGGTGAAGCGGAAGAGGTCGTTGGGGGTACATTCGAAGATCTGGCAGAGGGCTTCGATATTTTCGTAGCGGATGGATTTGGTCTCGTTGTTGACCATGCGGCTGAAATTCTGATAGCTCATCCCCAGCTGGTGGTAGAGCCAGTATTTCGTCTTACCCTTTTTCTCCAGCAGGGATAAAACATCTAATGTTACCATATCTGATGCTCCCATTCTCTCATGTTTTCATCAGTCTATGGCAGTTTTTCTCTTGACATATAGACTAATACATTAGATAATGTTTACATCAGATATTTAGGAGGAGAAACGCATGGAAGACTACGCAAAGCTGTACCATCTACTCTTCAACGCGATCACGGATGCGCTGGAACAGATGAACGCCCAAAACTTCGGCAGCGCCAAAGAAACCCTCGTCTCCGCCCAGCAAAAAGCAGAAGAAGTCTATATCACAGCAGAGAACTAAAAAAG
>CALAAN010000425.1 GCA_937884915.1 uncultured Oscillibacter sp. | reverse complement strand
CGCGCTCATAAACGCGGCGACCGCGCATAGGATGCGGTTGCGCGTTTTGAGCTTCTTTGTGCGCTTCACGTCCTGACCTCCCATCCGTCGATCTCGGACTTGATCTTGTCGATAAAGCTGTTGCCGCCGAGCATCTTATATCCCTTGTAGAGATACAGGAAGTCTTCCAGCTCGTACTGGCGAATAAATTTGTCCTCTTTGTGCCGGTAGTACGTGTGCAGCATATCGTGCCGCAGCTGACATTTCATCGCGTCCGTCAGCTTGTCAAAGCCGAGGATCCTGTTGCGCAGCGGCTTGATCAGCAGCGCCAGCGCGCCGAGAATGACCGTGATCTCAGAGCACACCGACGCGGCAGTTGCCAAGTCTATCATGTTCTGCTCCTTTCTGCGGCCCTGCCCCGCTTTTATAGAGTTCTGTGTTAAGCCTATCATGCCGCCCTCGCAAATTCACCACGGGGCAAAAAGAACCTGCCGGAATTCCCGACAGGTTCTTTCTCTCACGCTGCTTTCTTTCGCATGATCGCAAGCTGCTCATCCACCCGCGCGCGGTTCCAGTGGCGGATGCTCTTCGGCACGTTCAGATATTCGTACATCGCCGTGCGCTGCTGCTCGTTGAGGCCCGAGCGGAACAGCATTTCCATGATCTGTAAGCCCTTGCTCAAGTCAATGGTCTCGCCGTCCTTGTCTTTCAGGCTCTCGCACTCGCTCGCCGCCGCCTTGCAGGCCGCGAACACGCCCGGGTCGATGCGGTACTGCTTCTGTGCCTCCTGCGCGTTCTGGATCCATTTCGTCGTGATCTCATACTGTCCGCCGGAGTTTTCTTTCAGCGCCATCGCCTCGGCGTAGCTCTCGACGTAGCCGAGCGCCTTGTCCTTGCCCTCGTCAGAAAGGCGGGAGAACGCGCCGCTGCCCGTCGCCTTGTCGGCCTGCGTGCGGTAGGTCTCGCCCTTCTGCGTCTCGTACTTGCTGTACGCGCTCGCGTTCAGGTCTGCCGCGCTGAATTTCTCCTCGTCCTCGCCGCTGTCGTAGGCGTACTTCCCCCGGATGCCCAGCAGATCAAGCGACTTCTGCGGAAGCGAATAGTTTTCTTTGCTCTCGGTTTTCTTCTTGTAGCGGGTTTTAAGGCTGCTTTGGATGCTCTCGCCGTCAAGGCCCATCTGCTCCATCAGGTCGCGGCGGATGTGCTCATAGGTCGTGTAATCGCCCTGTTCCAGCGCATCGTAGAGGATGGAGATAAACCGGCTCTTGTTGCCGCTGTTGGCAAGGTTATAGCTGAACTTCTCCACCTCGTACTGATACGCAAGGCTTCCGCTCGCCTGCGCCGCCGTGCGCAGCGTCGCCATAAGGTCACGCTTGATGTTGTAGACCGGC
>CALAAN010000424.1 GCA_937884915.1 uncultured Oscillibacter sp. | reverse complement strand
ATCTTTTATAACGGCGTCGACCTCTGTGACAGGGCCGCCTGCCGCGCGAACAGAAAAATGCTGCAAACCACGCGGCAGATGATCTTTCAGGACTCGGCCTCGAGCCTTGACCCCCGCATGACGGTCTCAAACATCATCGCCGAGCCCATGCGCATCCACCGCATCACCCCGTCGCGCGGCACGTACCGCAGGGAGGCCGAGTTCCAGATGTATTATGTCGGCCTCGACAAAACCTATCTCGACAAGCACCCGTCCGAGCTCTCCGGCGGGCAGCGCCAGCGCGTCGCCATCGCGCGGGCGCTGTGCATGGAGCCGGAGCTCCTGGTGGCGGATGAGCCGATCGCGTCGCTGGACGTGTCGATCCAGGCGCAGATCGTCAACCTGTTTCGCCACTTGCAGTGCGAGCACGGCTTTTCGTTCCTCTTCATCGCGCATGACCTTGCGATGGTGGAATTCCTCTGCGACCGCGTCGGCGTGCTGTACCACGGCAGGCTTGTCGAGGTCGCGCCCGTGAGCGCGCTTTACGACCGCCCGCTCCACCCCTATACGAAGGCGCTGCTCGCGGCCATGCCGATCCCCGACCCGCGTATCGAACGGAGCCGCGTGCTGCCGGATTTCTCACCCGATCAGTTTCCGCTGACGGGTGAGCTTACCGAGGTCGAGCCGGAGCACTTCGTCTTGCAGGAAGGGGGCGCGCGATGAAAAAAACATCGAAAATGCTGTACTTTGGCAAAAAGGTGCTGGCGTTTCTTCTGAGCGTTCTTGTCCTGTCACTCGCGGTGTTCTATGTCTCGCGCCTCGCCCCGGGCGACCCGCTCGTGGCCTACTACGGTGACCGCGCGGAGAAGCTGACGCCGCAGGAGCGCGCGCAGGCGGAGGAAAAGCTCGGCCTCGATGCGCCGATCTTCACGCAGTATGTCCGCTGGGCGCAGAATGCCCTGCGCGGCGATTTCGGCATTTCGTATAAGTACAAAATGCCCGCGGGCGAGGTCATCACGAGCCGCGCGGGCAACACGCTCCTTCTCGGCGGCATCGGCTTTGTGCTGATCTTCACGCTCTCGCTCCTGCTCGGAATGCTCTGCACGCGGCGGGAGGGAACGCTCTTCGACCGCGCGGTCTGCAAGCTCGGCACCATTACGAGCTGCATTCCGGAATTCTGGCTGTCGCTGCTGCTCATTCTGATCTTCGCCATTGAGCTGCGCGTGCTGCCAAGCTCGGGCGCGTACTCCATCGGGCAGCAAAATAATATCGCCGACCGCGCCGCGCACCTCATCCTGCCGCTCGCGGTCGTGGTGCTCGGTCATCTGTGGTATTATGCCTACATGATCCGAAATAAGCTCCTTGACGAAATGCGCGCGGACTATGTGCTGCTCGCCAAGGCCAAGGGCCTGACGCGCCGCGCCGTGATGCTGCGCCACTGCCTGCGAAACACGATGCCGACGTACTTAAGCATCATGGCCATCTCTGTTCCCCACGTGCTGGGCGGGACGTACATTGTCGAAGCCGTGTTTTCCTACCCGGGCCTCGGCACGCTGGCCTATGAGAGCGCGCGCTACAAGGACTACAACCTGCTGATGCTGCTGAGCCTGCTCTCCGGCGCGCTCGTGATCCTGTGCAGCATCATCGCCCAGACGATCAACGAGCAGATCGACCCGCGCATCCGCGCCGAGCAGGCCATGCGGGAGATGGAGGTGCAGCCATGAACGACCGCTTCCAAATCGTCGGCGCGCGACCGCTGCCGGAGGCTGCTCAGGCGAAAAACAGGCATCCCCTGCGCGGCAAGCCTGTTGTCTCCGCCGTCATTCTGACGCTCATCGTGCTCGGGTGCCTTTTCTGCGAGCTCATTATGACGAAGGACCCGACGTATCTTGATTTAACTCATTGCTCCGCCGCGCCGTGCCGCGAATTCCTGTTCGGCACGGACACAATGGGGCGCGACATCTTCTCGATGATCTGGTACGGCGGGCGGCTGTCGCTGTTCATCGGCGTCGACTCGACCGTCATTTCGACGCTGCTCGCCATTTTGTTCGGCGCGGTCAGCGGGCTTGCGCCCAGATGGCTCGACGCGCTGCTGATGCGCCTGACCGAAATTCTCCTCAGCGTGCCGAACCTGCTGCTCGTCATCTTCCTGCAGGCGATCATCGGCACGCCGAGCGCGTGGAGCATTGCGCTTGTCATCGGCCTCACAAGCTGGACGAGCATCGCCAAGGTCGTGCGCACCGAGGTCAGGCAGCTGCGCGCAAGCGAGTATGTCGTCGCGGCCAAGTGCATGGGCGGCAGCTTTTTCCACATTCTGCGGCGTCATCTTGCGCCGAATTTCTTCTCGTCCATCCTCTTCATGGTGGTGATGAACGTGCGTAGCGCCATCATCGCCGAGTCGACGCTCAGCTTCATGGGCCTCGGCCTGCCCATCGAGGTCGTGACCTGGGGCAGCATGCTCTCGCTCGCGGAAAAGGCGCTGATGACCGACGCGTGGTGGATCCTGCTGATCCCCGGCGCTTTTTTAGTCGTAACGCTCCTTTGCATCACGAACCTTGGTGACTATCTGCGCAGCCGCACAAGCAGAAAGGAAAGCAACCTGTAGACAAAAAAGAAGGCACAGCCGTTTGGCTGTGCCTTCTTCCTGTTTATGGAGTTTACTTCGCGTTTACGATCCTCATGAACTCTTCGCCCGTGATGGTCTCCTTCTCGTAGAGGTACTTTGCAAGCTCGTCGAGCTTCGCGCGGTTCTCGGTGAGGATCTGGATGGCCTTCTCGTGCTGCTTTTTCACCAACTCTACGACGCGCTGGTCGATCTTCGTCTGCGTCTCGGCAGAGCACGCAAGCGACGCATCGCCGCCGAGATACTGATTGTTGACCGTTTCAAGCGCGACCATATCGAAGTCGTCGCTCATGCCGTAGCGCGTGATCATCGCGCGGGCGAGCTTCGTCGCCTGCTCGATATCGTTCGACGCGCCGGTCGTGACGGAATGGAACACGACCTCCTCGGCGGCGCGACCGCCGGTCAGCGTGGCGATCTTGTTCTCCATCTCGGTCTTGCTCATCAGGTAATGGTTGCCCTCCTCGACCTGCATCGTGTAGCCCAGCGCGCCCGAGGTGCGCGGCACGATCGTGATCTTCTGCACGGGGGCGGAGTGGCTCTGCATCGCCGCGACGAGCGCGTGGCCGATCTCGTGGTAGGAGACGATCTTCTTCTCCTCGTCGGTCATGATGGCGTTCTTCTTCTGGTAGCCCGCGATGACCACCTCGATGCTCTCCTCTAAATCCGCCTGCGTGGCAAAGCGGCGGCCGTCGCGCACGGCGCGAAGCGCCGCTTCGTTGACGATGTTTGCAAGCTCCGCGCCGGAAGCGCCGGAGGCCATGCGCGCGATCTTGTTGAAGTCCACATCCTCGGCGATCTTGATCTTTTTGGCATGAACTTTCAGAATTTCTTCGCGGCCCTTGAGGTCGGGAAGCTCGACCGGCACACGGCGGTCGAAGCGGCCCGGGCGCGTGAGCGCGGGGTCGAGGGATTCAGGGCGGTTTGTGGCGGCCAAAATGATGACGCCGTTGTTGCTCTCAAAGCCGTCCATTTCGGTCAGCAGCTGGTTCAGGGTCTGCTCACGCTCGTCGTTGCCGCCGTACTGGCCGCCGCTGCGCTTCTGGCCGATGGCGTCGATCTCGTCGATGAAGACGATGCAGGGGGCCTTCTCCTTGGCCTGACGGAAGAGGTCACGG
>CALAAN010000423.1 GCA_937884915.1 uncultured Oscillibacter sp. | reverse complement strand
TTTCCGACTTTGACGGCGTGCTCGGCGCGGAGATCGAACCGAAAAACCGTGTGCTCCCCGTCCTGCGCCGCCACTTCTGCGAGCGCTACCACAACGAGACGTTTTTCCTCTACGACCGCACGCACCGCGAGGCGCTGCTGTATAGCGGCGGCGTGTCGCGCATCGTGCCGCTCGAGCACTTCGAAATGGCGCAGCCCGATGAGGCCGAGGCGGGCTATCGCCGCCTCTGGCGCCGCTTTTACGACACCGTCGCCATCGAGGCGCGTAAAAACGAGAAGCTCCGCATGACGCACATGCCCAAGCGCTACTGGGGCACGATGACCGAGTTTCAAGACGAAAGCTACTTCAAAGCCCGTCCGAAAGAGACGCCCTCAGCTTCTCCAGCGCCCTGCGCTCCAGGCGCGATACCTGCACCTGCGACACGCCCAGAAGGCGCGCCGACTGCTCCTGCGTCAGCCCCTTGAAAAAGCGCAGCAAAATCGTCATTTTTTCACGCTCTGGGAGCTCGTCCATGGCTTCGCGCAGCGCGATGCGCTCGATAAGTCCGTCCTCAGGCGATTCGCCGCCCAGCATTCCCTCGAGCGTCAAGCCGTCGCCCGTCTCGCGCTGTAAGCTGTCCGGCGTGGCGACCGCCAGCTCGCACTGCGCGATCTCCTCGGCGTTGAATCCCGTTTCCTCCGAAAGCTCAGAGAGCGCCGGTTCGCGTCCGAGTGTGTTCTTAAGCTTTTCTCGCGCGGCAAAGATCGCCGCCGCCTGCTCGCGCACGCTGCGGCTCACCTTGATCGCGCCGTCATCGCGCAGAAAACGTCGGATCTCGCCCGCGATCTTCGGCACAGCGTAGGTTGAAAACTGTGTTCCGAATGAAAAGTCAAATCCCTTTACTGCTTTTAGAAATCCAAGGCATCCGAGCTGATAGAGGTCGTCCGGCTCCACGCCGCGGCCGTAGTAGCGCCGCACGATGCTCCAGATGAGGCCGCTGTTCTCGCGCAGCATCTGCTCGCAGGCCCGCTCGTCTCCCTGCGCCGCAGCCTCGAGCAATTCCGGCGCAGCGTTCATCGGCGCGCCGTACGCAGCGCGATCCTGCGCTTCATCGTCACGACCGTGCCCTTGCCGTTTTTCGAGCGCACAGCGAGCGAATCCATGAAGCTCTCCATGATTGTGAAGCCCATGCCGCTGCGGTCCTCGCCGCCGGTCGTGTAAAGCGGCTCGCGCGCCTTTTCGACGTCCGCAATGCCGCAGCCCCAGTCGCGCACGGTGATCTCGAGCAGATTCCCGTCGAAAATGCACGCGCGCAGCGCGATCTTGCCGATCTCCTGCGGATAGGCGTGGACGATCGCATTCGTCACCGCCTCGCTCACGGCGGTCTTGATATCGCCGAGCTCGTCGAGCGTCGGGTCAAGCTGCGCGGCAAACGCTGCGACCGCGGCGCGCGCCAGTCCCTCGTTGACGCTGCGGCTCGGAAATTCAATGGCTATGTAGTTATTCGGTTTTACTTTCATTGCTCTTTTCCCCCTCCTCAAGCGGTATGATGCGGAAAATTCCCGCGGCGGTGAACACTTTTTTCGCCTGCGGCGGAACATTTTTGACGGCGGCGCTGCCGCCCATGGCGCGCATGCGCTTGAGCGCGCGCATCACGACGGCGATGCCCGACGAATCCATAAAGCTCACGCCCGAAAAGTCCAGCGTCAGCTTGCTTGGCAGCGCCGCGTCCAGCTCCCATTCGAGCTTCCGCATCGCCTCTTTCGCCGCGTGATGGTCGAGCTCCCCGCGCAGCGTGAGCGTCAGCTCGCGCCCCTCGCCCGATGAAATGACCTCCATTACTCTCCCTCCGTTTCTTTCAAGCGTTTTCCCTTTCGTTTCTCAAAGTATAGCCTGTCCGCCTGCCGTTTTTTTGTCGAAGCTCGCCGGTCTTTTGATTTTTATTTGCCGCACTGCCTTGTCATCTGCGCTCCCGCCCTGTATAATGAGAAAAACACCTAAAGGAGGCTTCCCTCATGCGAAGAAATGACCGCGAGATCACCGATTTGAGCGAAATTCTCTCCATTATCAACGACTGTAAAGTGATTCATCTTGCCATGATGGACGATGGTGAGCCGTATCTTTTGCCGCTGAATTTTGGCTACACCTGCGAGGATGACGCGTTCTCGTTCTTCTGCCACAGCGCCCGCGAGGGCCGCAAGCTC
>CALAAN010000422.1 GCA_937884915.1 uncultured Oscillibacter sp. | reverse complement strand
CGAGACTCGCCGCATCGCGGAGGAGCAGGGCTTCTACAACGCGGACAAGCCGGACAGTCAGGACATCTGCTTTGTGCCGGACGGTGACTACGCAGGCTTTATCGCGCGCTACACAGGGCACGACTGCCCTGCGGGCGACTTTGTCGACGAAAGCGGCCGCGTGCTCGGGCGGCATAAAGGCATCGTGCACTACACCGTCGGCCAGCGCAAGGGCCTCGGCATCGCGGCGGACGCGCCGCTGTACGTCAAGTGCATCGACGCGCAGGAAAACCGCGTCGTGCTGAGCGGCAACGCCGCGCTCTTCTCCCGTGAGCTGACGGCGAATGACTTCAACTGGATCGCCTACGACGTTCCGCCGCGCGAGCTGCGCGTGACCGCGCGCGTGCGTTACCACCAGCGCGAGCAGGCGGCGACAGTCACGGTGCTCCCTGACGGGCGCGTGCGCCTTGCCTTTGATGAGTCGCAGCGTGCTATCACACCCGGCCAGGCTGTCGTGCTCTACGACGGCGACACGGTCCTCGGCGGCGGCACGATCGAATAAAACGTTTTCCCTCTCTTTTCGCTCTCTCAGAGCGGAACGCGGGGCGCAGACAACTGCGCTCCGCGCTTTTTATTCCCGCCCGCCGAGGGCTTCCTCCAGCTTTTGCAGCGCGCGCTTTTCAATGCGCGACACATAGCTCCTTGAGATCCCCAGCTTTTTGGCAACCTCGCGTTGTGTACGGGGCATTCTGCCGCCAAGACCATAACGCGAGGTGATGACCTCTTCCTCCCGCTCGGTCAGGCACTCGTGCACGAGCTTCCGCACACGCAGGCAGTCGTCGCGATCCTGAATGTCCAAATACATCGTGTCCTCAACGCCGACGATATCCATGAGGTAGAGCGACTCGCCGTCGGCGTCGGAATCAAGTGAATCGTTGAGCGACACCTCGCCCTGCAACTTTTTCCGGCTGCGAAAGTACATGAGGATCTCATTCTCTACACACTTGGCGGCGTAGGTTGCGAGCCTTGTGCCCTTTTCCGGACGGTAGCTCGAAACGCCCTTGATAAGGCCGATGGTGCCGATGGAGATGAGATCGTCCTGCTCGTCGGACTGCGTGTAGTATTTTTTCGCGATGTGCGCGACGAGGCGCAGATTGTGCTCGACGAGCACGTTGCGCGCCTCGATGTCACCCGCGAGCATGCGCTCGACGTATTTCTTCTCCTCCTGCGCCGAGAGCGGGCGCGGGAACGATCCGCCCGATAAGTGGAGCGAGAGCAGCATGGCGTGCGTGAGCAAGTAAAGTGCGATTGACAGCATAAAAACGCCTCCTCTTTTTCTTCATCCTATGGCCGCATGGGAAGTCCCTATGCGCAAGTACGCTTCCATGACATGAACGATACATGAGAATTCATTATGTCTTTTTAACAATGTCGAAAAATAGGTATTTCCGTTTTTTGTGTACTCGTCCAATCTTGCATAATCAGTCGCTTTTCCCCCTTGCAGGGCGAAAAAATGTGTGTTAAGATGCGTTCATCTTCAGGAAAGGAGAAACGTCTGATGACTCAGTTCTTTGCCAATGCAGCTGCATCTCACTTTGCACAGGCCGCCTGTGCCGCTTTCTCCTGTTCTGATATGAACAGCATGATTATTCTGGACGCCAGCCTTATTCTGCTGGCGTCCTTTATTATTCTGCCTCTGGCAGTACTGGTAAGAAACAAAACTGAACAGATCGTCCGAATCGCGACGCAACTTCGACTTCTCTCCCGATTCTCCGCACGAGATAGAGACTGATATCACGAAAGAGGCTCCGTCGATTCGACGGAGCCTCTTCCTCTTAGCTTTTTCACTTTTTCTCGTTCGGCCGGCGAAAAAAGCGGAAATAGATCAAAACTCATTCCACATTTTTCAGAAAGAGAGATTCCCTCCAATGGACTTTTTAAACTTCCTCATGGCGCTCAGCCCGATTGTCGTCGTGCTTGTCGGCATTCTGGGCTTCAAGAAATCCGCAAAGACCGTCTCGCCCGTCGCCCTTCTCTGGACGCTGATCCTTGCCTTTACCTACTTTAACCTCGACGGTCTCACGTTCGCTGAAAATGTCAAGGTGCTCGACCCTCTGGTCTGGAAAGGCATCAAGGAAGGCCTCAAGATCGTGCTTATGGTTTTCGGCGCGTTCACCATTTTGAACCTGCTGCGCGAGACCGGCGCCATTGAGGATGTGAAAGCCACCATTGCGCAGATCAGCGACGACCGCCGCGTGC
>CALAAN010000421.1 GCA_937884915.1 uncultured Oscillibacter sp. | reverse complement strand
TACGGGAACATGCTGTTAAAGTTGACTAACTTCTTTTTGCCGCGCTACAATTTGGAAAACAACTTCCGGCAAATTCTGGCAAAATATCCTCAGGAGGCTCCCATTATGAAAAATGTGCTCATTCTCTCTTCCAGCCCGCGTCAGGGCAGCAACTCCGATCTTCTCTGTGACGAGTTCCTGCGCGGCGCGCTCGTGGCCGGTCACGCGGTGCAGAAGATCCGTCTCTCCGATTTGAAGCTCAACCCCTGCCTCGCCTGCGACTACTGCCTCAGCCATGACTGCAAGTGCGTGCAGAACGACGGCATGCAGGAGATCTTTCCCGCGCTCAAGGCAGCCGACGTCATTGTGCTCGCTTCTCCGGTCTACTTCCACTCCATCAACGCCCAGCTCAAGATGGTGTTTGACCGCACGTACAGCACGCATCCGAGTTATACTGACAAGGAGTTCTACTTCCTCTTCACCTCTGCCGCTGACAGCGATGTTGTGAGAGACGGTGCGCTCGCGGGCTTTAGAAGCTGGCTCGAGTGTCTGCCCGGCGCGGTCGAAAAGGGCTACGTCTGGGGCAAAGGCCTCTCTGAGCGTGGCGCTGCCGCCACCTCCTCCGCGATGCGTGAGGCCTACGACCTCGGCACCACGGTCTGATCCCCTCAAATTGAGCAAGAAACTCTCTCACCACCATGCGTACCGGCTGTTACACGGCACAGAGCAGCGAGGGCGCTTCCCAAATCGGGAAGCGCCCTCGTTCTTATTTTTCACAGCGCAGACGGTAAACGTCGCAGCCGTCCGCGCGGCCCTCATAGGAAAAGCCGTGCCTGCGCGCGATGTGCGCGCTCGCCGTCTGTTCGGGGACGCATTCGATCACGGCGTCCTTCCCCTCCCGCCGCGCAAGCGCGGTCAGAAGGCCTGTCATTTCGTCCGCATAGCCCTTGTGCCAAAAATCAGGCTTGAGCACCCAGCCAAGCTCGCGGCTGCGCTCGTCATAGTCATGGTAGATGGCATAGCCGAGGAATTCCCCCGCAGGGGCTTCCGCGGCGTAAACGAGCGGCGGCTTGGAAAGCCCCGCCCGCTCCAAAAAGTTTTCGGTCTGTGCACGATCGAACGGCTGCTCCAGCCAGCGCATCACCGCCGCATCCGAGAGCAGGGCATATAACTCGTCCAAGTCCTCCCATCGCATCGTCCGCAGGCGGACATGTGTGCTCTCCGTCAGGATCATTCCTTGTGGTGCTTGCCGCGGAACGTCATCTCCGGATTTTTGACGCTCACAACCGTGTTGGGCGCGACCGACGAGGTCAAAAACGCGTTGCCGCCGACGACGACATTGTCGCCAATCTCCGTCGCGCCGCCGAGCAGCGTGGAGTTCGCGTAGATGACGACGTTGTTGCCGACCTTCGGGTGACGGCGCACGTTCGGGTTCGTCGCCATGCCCGCGGGCGAGAGCGCGCCGAGCGTCGCGCCCTGATAGAGCTTGACGTTGTTGCCGATGATCGTCGTCTCGCCGACGACGACACCCGTGCCGTGGTCGATGAAGAAGTATTCGCCGATCTTCGCGCCGGGGTTGATGTCGATACCGGTCTGCGAGTGAGCGTACTCCGACATCATGCGCGGGATCATCGCGACCTTTTTCTCGTACAGCTCGTGTGCGATGCGGTAGATGAAGATGGCGAACATGCCGGGATAGGAGAGCAGCACTTCCTCCTTGCTGTACGCCGCGGGGTCGCCTTCAAAGTTTACCGACAGATCTTTGAGCAGCAGTTCCTGAATGGCAGGGATGCGCTCGATAAACG
>CALAAN010000420.1 GCA_937884915.1 uncultured Oscillibacter sp. | reverse complement strand
GTCTCCCAGCGCGGATTATCATAACACACTTTTTCGAATTTGTGAAGCCCCTTTTTCATTTTTCTGTTGATATTTTTTCTGAAATATAGTAAAATACCATTTGTTCAACAACTCCTCCGCATACAGCTGCGGAACCGGTCTTGCGCAATGGGTACCTGCGAACCATGTCAGGCGGGGAACCGAGCAGCATTAAGCGGGACCATCCATGTGCCGCAAGGACGCCGGTTCCGCAGCTGTATACGGGGGAGTATTTCTATTGTAAGGGAGGGCTGCGGATGTATCAGGCGCTTTACCGCAAGTGGCGCCCCAAAACCTTTGCCGATGTGGTCGGCCAGGAGCACATCACCGAGACCTTGCAGCGCCAGGTGGCGGAGGGGCGGCTGTCGCACGCCTATCTTTTCACCGGCACGCGCGGCACGGGCAAGACGACCTGCGCGAAGATTCTTGCGCGCGCGGTCAACTGCGAGCATCCGGAAAACGGCAACCCCTGCAACCGCTGCCCGAGCTGCCTTGGCATCGAGAGCGGACGCTTACTCGACGTGGTCGAGTTGGACGCGGCGTCGAACAACGGCGTGGACAGCGTGCGCGCGCTGCGCGACGAGGCCATCTATTCGCCCGCGCAGGTGAAAAAGCGCGTGTATATCGTCGACGAAGTCCACATGCTCTCGACGCCCGCGTTCAACGCACTGCTCAAAATTTTGGAGGAGCCGCCCGAGCATCTGATGTTCATTCTGGCGACGACGGAGCTGCACAAGGTTCCTGCGACGATTTTGTCGCGCTGCCAGCGCTTTTCGTTCCGCCGCATCCAGCCGAAAGACATTGTGGGCAGGCTCAACTACATCGCGGGGCAGGAGAATATCGATTTGAAGGAGGACGGCGCGGCGCTTTTGGCCCGACTGTCGGACGGCGCGCTGCGCGACGCGCTGTCGCTCCTTGACCAGTGCGCGGCCGCGGGCGGCGCGATCGACGCGAACGCCGTGCTGGACGCGCTGGGTCTTGCCGGAAACGTGCAGACCGCGCAGCTCATGTCGCTGATCCTGACGCGCGACGCGCGCGGGGCGCTGGAGCTGCTCGGCAAGCTCTACGACGGCGGCAAGGATGTAGGCGCGGTGCTCGGGGAACTGTCGACCCTCTCGCGCGAGCTGCTCATCAGCGCGACGGCGGGGGAGGGCGGCGAAAGTCTCTTAAGCGGCGCCTACGACGCTGCGACGCTCCGGAACCTGCGCGCGCAGGGGACGAGCGCACGATTTATCCAGCTCTGCACGATCCTGCAGGAGACGGCGGCGCAGCTCCAGTTCAGCGTGAACCGCCGCACGGACGCCGAGCTGTGCATTTTGAAGCTCTGCGACGAAACGCTCTCCGGCGATCTGGCGGCGCTTGGCGCGCGCATCGCGCGGCTTGAAGAGCAGATCGCCGCGGGCGTGCAGTTTGCGGCAAAGCATCCCGCGTCCACACCGGCGAGCGCACCCACTCCCACGGCGGTACAGACGGTCACACCTACACCGGAAAAGGCCGCGGAAGCGGTCACGAAGAGCACAAAGCCAGCCGAGGAAGCGCCGCTTCCGTGGGACGAACCGCCGCTGCCCGACGATTATGACGCGCCGCCGCCCTACGGCGAGCCGGTCGCGCCCGCGCCGAAGGCAGCAGCACCCGCGCCCGCGCAGGAAGTGCCTGCAAGTGGGGACAGCGGAGACGACGAAATTTTCTACCAGCTTATGGAGAGCTACAAAAACCGCTTGACGCCCGACAAGCGCGCGTTCATCGGCATGGCGCAGGGCGACGTGAAGGACGACCTTCTGACCGTCTATTGCTCGACCGAGGTGCAGAAGTCCATGCTCGACCAGAAGGTCGTGACGGACGTTTTACAGGAGGTCACGTCCCGCGCGGTCGGACGGGAGATCCGCATCCGCTTCCTCGTGGGGGAGCGTCCGGGCGCGAAAAAGCGCGACAGGATGCAGGACCTTATGCGCATGGGCAGCAAATTCGACAATTTTACAGTAAAATAAAAGGAGATCAAAACAATGGCAAAGGGTTACAGCGCACGCCGCGGCTTTTCCAACGGCAGCGGCCAGATGCTCAAGCAGCAGCAGATGCAGCAGCAGATCATGAAGATGCAGGAGGACATGCAGAAGGCGCAGCAGGAGGTCGAGGAGAAGACCTTCTCGGCGAGCGTCGGCGGCGGTGTCGTCAGCGCCGAGGTCAACGGCAAGAAGGAGGTCACGAACATCACCATCAAGCCCGAGGCGGTCGACCCCGAGGACGTGGAAATGCTCCAGGACCTCATCATCTCCGCCGTGAACGAAGCGCTCCGCCAGGCCGAAGAGGCGATGGATGGAAAGATGAACGCACTCACCAGCGGCCTCGGCCTCGGTGGGTTCGGGTTCTGATCGTTTCCCAGAGGAAAACGACTGAAAGGCCCCACATCGTGTGGGGACGCGAATAAAGGGGGGATATTCTCTTTCTGCAGAAAGAGAATATCCCCCCTTACACCCCCC
>CALAAN010000419.1 GCA_937884915.1 uncultured Oscillibacter sp. | reverse complement strand
AGGCATTGATGATGAAGTTGATTGTATTATAATGCATTTTTATAGAATGTCAAGCGGGAAAGCGTAAATTTATCGCCCTTTTACAGGGCGAATATCCAGCTTTCCGTATGGTTCCGTCATGCTGCCCCGCCCGCACCGCGCAGAGGCTTTTTCTTGCCCTTTTTCGCGCGGACTGCTATACTGGGGAAAAACGACGAAAGAGGGAACGATCATGCCGAATTTCGATCCGTTAACTTACCGATATTCCTCCCGCCGCAACGTGGTCTATGCCAAAAACGGCGTGTGCTGCACGTCCGTCCCCCTCGGCGCGCAGATCGGCCTCGATGTGCTGAAAAATGGCGGCAACGCCGTCGACGCCGCCGTCGCGATGGCAGGCGCAATGCCGCTGCTCGAGCCGACGGGCAACGGTCTCGGGTCCGACTGCTTCGCGCTCGTGTGGATCGAGCGCGAGAAGAAGCTCTACGGCCTGAACGCGAGCGGCGTTGCGCCGATGGCGCTGAGCGCGGATATCGTCCGCGCCAAGGGCTTTTCCGAGGTGCCCGAGGAGGGCTGGCTCCCCACGATGGTCCCGGGCGCGCCCGCGGGCTGGGCGGCGCTCAATGCGCGCTTTGGCACAAAGCCCCTCTCCGAGCTCTTCGCCCCCGCCATTTCCTACGCGGAAAACGGCTACGCCGTGCCCGTGAACGTCGGCAAGCTCTGGGCGCGCGACAGCAAGCGCATCGCAACGGTCATGGCGCAGGACTCCGCCCCCTATGAATACTGGTGGAAGTGCTTTATGAAGCCGGACGGCACACCGTACCGCGCGGGCGATGTGTTCCGCTTCCCCGCCTACGCCGACACGCTGCGCTCCCTTGCCGAAACGAACTGCGAGAGCTACTATCGCGGCGAGCTGATGGAAAAGATCGTCGCCCACTCCCGCGCCATGGGCGGCTACTTCTGCGAGGATGACTTCAGAAATTATCATCCCGAGTGGGTCGAACCCATCACGCAGGACTACCGCGGCTACACCGTCTGCGAGATCCCACCCAACGGACACGGCATCACGGTGCTGATGGCGCTCGGCATGCTGAATGGCCTGACGCTTCCCGAGCAGCGCGAGGCCGCTGACTACTATCACAAGGTCATGGAGGCCATCAAGCTCGCCTTTGCCGACACGAAGACCTATGTCGCCGACCCGCGCTATATGAAAACAAAGGTCAGCGAGCTGCTCTCGCCTGACTATCTCGCCGCCCGCCGCGCGCTCATCATGGATAAAGCGCTTGAGCCCAAAGCGGGTGATCCGCACTGCGGCGGCACGATCTACCTCTGCACCGCGGACGCGGAGGGCAACATGGTCTCGCTCATCCAGAGCAATTACTGCGGCTTCGGCGCGGGCATTGCCATCCCCGGCACGGGCATTTCGCTCCAGGACCGCGGCGCGAACTTCTCGCTCGACCCGAAGAGCGACAACTATTTGGAGGGCGGAAAGAAGTCCTATCACACGATCATCCCCGGCTTTCTGCTCAAGGGCGGCGAGGCCGTGGGCCCGTTCGGCGTGATGGGCGCGTTCATGCAGCCGCAGGGGCAGGTCGAGGTGCTGACGAACACCATCGACTACGCCATGAACCCGCAGGAGGCGCTCGACGCGCCGCGCATCCAGTGGATCGGCGGCAAAAAGCTCCAGATCGAGCGCGAGGCGGGCGAAGAGATCGCCAAACAGCTGCGCCAAATGGGGCACGAGGTTGAAATTGTCGACGACCGCACGGCCATGGGCCGCGGCGAGATCATCTGGAAGTGCGAAAACGGCGTCTACGCCGCCGGCACCGAACCGAGATGCGACGGCACGGTCGCGAGCTGGTAACGTAAAGAGTAAAAAAGAGGCTACCCGACGGGAAGCCTCTTTTTTGCACATTTTTTTAGAATTAAACTTTGGCCTCGCTGTTGTGCTTGCTGGCGACGTAGCTTCTCAACGAATTCACGACGATGGTCGCGCCGAGCACGATGAGCAGCACCGCGATGATGAGCTGTAAGCCGTTGGCGATGAACACCGCGCCCCAGGTCGTCTCGCCCGCGGGGATCGTGACGGCGGCAGCGTTCTGAATGGCGCGCACCATGGCCAGCAGGCGCTGCACCAGCGCCGTGAACGTGACGCAGAGCATGATAACAAGCGGCGGGAAGAGCATCTTGTTGCTGCGGCCCGTGACCTTGAGGAAGACGCACAGCGTGATGAGCACGAGCGCGGAGAGCAGCTGGTTCGCCGAACCGAACAGCGGCCAGATGTTGGAGTAGCCGATCTTCGTGAGCACATAGCCGAGCACGAGCGTCAGCACCGTGGAAAAATACGTGTTGCACAGGAGCTTGCGCCAGGGCTCGGCATGGGCCATGTCGTCCACGCTGAAAAGCTCCTGGAAGCTCATGCGCGCGATACGCGCGACCGCGTCAAGGCTCGTGAGGGCGAGGGCGGAGACGCACATCGTCATAAAGACCGTGGCGGCGTAGGTCGGCACGCCGAACAT
>CALAAN010000418.1 GCA_937884915.1 uncultured Oscillibacter sp. | reverse complement strand
CCGCGAACAACCGGCTTTTTGACACGCTGGACACGACGACGCGGCTTCTCACGGTGTCCGACACGCTGGATGTCGTGATCTCCGACACGGTCGGCTTTATCCGAAAGCTCCCGCATCAGTTGGTCGAGGCGTTCAAAGCGACGCTCGAAGAGCTCGAATACGCGGATCTGCTGCTGCACGTCATCGACATCTCCGACCCGCACTGGCTTGAACAGGCGCAGATCGTGGACGAACTCATCGAAGAGCTCGGCGCGCAGCAGATCCCGTGCCTGCGCGTTTACAACAAGTCCGACCTCTACTTTGGCGATATCCGCCCGCACGGGGAGGACAGCGTCAACATCAGCGCCAAGACCGGCGAGGGTATCAACGACCTGCTCGCGCGCATCGACAAGCTGCTCGACAAAGGTACGCGCCGCGTGACGATCCACCTGCCCTACGACAAGGGCGGGCTGCTTGATATGCTCTACCGCGAGGCGAAGGTCGAATCCGTCGAATACGGCGAGACCATCGACATTGTGGCAACCTGTGTGCCGCGCGTCATCGGCCAGGTCAAGGACTATATCGAGGGCTATCAGGAGCCGAAGGAGGACTGGGAGAAATGATGCGCGAAACGACGCGGCTCCTCCTGCGTCCGTGGCACGAGAGCGATGCGGAGGACTGCTATCGCTATGCAAGCGACCCGTTTGTCGGTTCGATCGCGGGCTGGCCGGTGCACACGAGTGTGGAAAACTCCCGCGAGATCATCAAAACCGTCCTCTCGAAGCCGGATACATTCGCTGTCGTTTTGAAAGAGAAGCCCGACGAGGTTGTCGGCTCTGTCGGTGTGTTCTCGACGGATGCACCGGGCGCGGCGGGCGAGAGCGAGATCGGTTATTGGATCGGCAGACCCTTTTGGGGGCGGGGCCTGATCCCTGAGGCCGTGCGCGAGCTGCTGAGATACTGCTTTGAGGAGAAGGGCGCGCAGCGCGTCTGGTGCGCGCACTATGTCGGCAACGAAAAGTCAAAGCGCGTGATCGAAAAGTGCGGCTTTTCTTATGAGCTGACCTGTGAAATGCCAACGCTTGTGGACGATGCGCCGCGGCCGACGCTTTTTTACACCCTCACGAAAGAAAAGTGGGAGGAAACCCGCTGAAAGGAACATTGAAACCATGACCGAGTACCTTGTCCCATACGCAAACGCGGAGAGCGAGTTTGAAGAAAAACGCTCGCGCTTCATCAGCCACGTCTTCCTGGTGGAGACGGAGGCCGAGGCCCGCGCGCGCATTGACGAGATGAAAAAGAAATATTACGACGCGCGCCACAACTGCTGGTGCTTTGTCCTGC
>CALAAN010000417.1 GCA_937884915.1 uncultured Oscillibacter sp. | reverse complement strand
CGTCATTCAGATCGCACTTGTGCTTCTGCGCTTTCTATTCGACTACCTCCGTGCCAGATTGCAGGAGCCGATCAGCTATCAGCTCACTGCCCGCGACCGCCTTGCCATCGGCGACGCGCTCAAGCGCGTGTCGCTCGGTTACTTCCAGACGATGAGCACCGGCAATATCTTGAATTCCATCACGACGGGCCTTTCGACGCTTGAAAACATGGGCATCCGCATGATCGACAACTTCATCGGCGGGTACCTCAATTTCCTCGTCATCTTCATCTGCCTTGCCGTGTGCAGTCCGGTTACGGCGCTCATCGCGCTTGCTGCTGCGGCGCTGTCGCTCGGCTTCATGCTCATTATCTCGCATTACAGCAGCGTGAACGCGCCCGTGGAGGCGCAGGCAAACCGCGATATGACCGGCGCGGTCATCGAGTATGCGCGCGGCCTTGCGGTCGTCAAGTCGTTCGGCAAGAGCGGCGCGGCGATGGAATCGGTGACGAAGGCCATCGGCGACAGCAAACGCATTCACTTGAAAATTGAATGGGGCTACGTGCCCGCCAACGCCCTGCACCTGCTTGCGCTCAAGTGCGGCAGCGTGGGCCTTGCGTTCGCGGCGGCGATGCAGTGCCTGAACGGGCAGATGGACTTTTCCGTCATGCTGATGTTCGTCTTCTTCTCGTTCAGCATTTTTGCGAGCCTTGAGCCCATCAGCGACAGCGCGCACACGCTCGGCGTCATCGACGACGCGATGGACCAGCTCGACGCGCTCAGAGGCGAGCACTTCATCGACGCGGACGGACACGACGTGAAGCTCGGCCGCTATGACATCCGCTTCGACCATGTCGACTTCGGCTACGATGAGCGAAAGGTCCTCAAGGACGTGTCGTTTACCATCCCCGAGAAGACCTCGACCGCCTTCGTCGGCCCTTCGGGCAGCGGCAAGACGACCATTTGCAGCCTGCTCGCACGCTTTTACGACCCGCAGGGCGGCAGTATTTCTGTCGGCGGGCACGACCTGCGCGAATTCACCTGCGACAGTCTGCTTTCGAACATCTCGATGGTGTTCCAGAACGTCTATCTCTTCAACGATACCATCCGCGCGAACATCCTCTTCGGCAAGCCCGACGCGACGGAGGACGAGATGATCGCAGCGGCGAAAAAGGCGCGCTGCCACGACTTTATCATGGCGCTGCCGAACGGCTACGATACCGTCGTCGGCGAGGGCGGCGGCACGCTCTCCGGCGGCGAGAAGCAGCGCATCTCCATCGCCCGCGCGATCCTCAAGAATGCACCCATTATCATCCTCGACGAGGCAACGGCGAGCATCGACCCCGAAAACGAGCACCTCATCCAGCAGGCGATCTCCGAGCTGACGCGCGGCAAGACGATCATCACGATCGCCCACCGCCTTGCGACGATCCGCAGCGCCGACCAGATCCTCGTGGTGGAGGACGGCCGCATTGCGGAGTCCGGCACGCATGACGAGCTGGTGAAGCAAAACGGCGTCTACCGCCGCTTCACCGCCATCCGCGAGCAGGCCGAGCTCTGGCACATCGTGGCAGAGTAAAAGGAAATACGAAAAAGCTCCACGGTTTCGACTGCGGAGTTTTTTGCTGTTCGTCACCGGTGGACGATTTGACCAAAAATGTACAATGGCTTTCGCCCTTTTGATGGTAGCGTAAGAATGAATACTGTGTTATATTATGGTAAATCGCGGCGGAAAAATATGGCTTACTTTGTGCAAATGCGACGAAATACGAAAGCGAAGCGATGTTTTCGCGGATCTGCCTCTTGCGGAAGGCAAAATAAAGTGCTATATTACGGTAGTGCGATAAAGTGAATGGAGGGATACATCGACTTTGCAGACAAAGCGGCATTCGTCCGCACACTGAAAAATTTAGGAGGAAAACACATGAAAGGAAGCGTACTCAAAAAGTTTCTCTGCACCTGTCTGGTGACGGCCGCGGCCTTCGCCGCGACGACCATCAGCGCCTCCGCCTGCACGACGCTCTACGTCGGCGGCGACCTCGTCGAGGAGGGCACGCCTTTCGTCGCCCGCACGGAGGACTACGGCTCTGACTACAACAAGCTCTGGTTCATCAGCGAGAGCGGCAAGTGGAAGCAGGGCGACCACTACGTCGGCTGCCCGGAATACGGCCCGTTCGAGTGGGATTTCACCCACGACAGCTATCGTTTCACCTACTTTACGAACGATATCTACTATGACGGCACCTGCCCCGAGTGCGGCGAGAAGGCCGACCACTACTCCTACACCGAATTCGGCACGAACGAAAAGGGCGTGTCCGTCTCCGCGACCGAGACGCTCTACGGCAACGAAAAGGTGGCGGAGGTTGACCCGTACCGCGACGCCGAGTGGGCGGCGGCCAACGGCAACGCCCGCATCGGCATTGAAGAGACCGATATTCCGACCATCATCCTGGCCGAGGCATCTTCTGCGCGCGAGGGCGTGAAGCTGCTGCTCGACATCTACGAAAATTACGGCTGCGTGTACGCCTCCGGCGTGTTCATCTGCGACAAGGACGAGGTCTGGTACATCGAGAATTGCAGCGGTACGCAGTATGTCGCCATCAAGCTCAACGACAATATGATCTTCCTTGAACCCAACATGGCCGTCATCGGCCGCGTCGATCTGGACGATGAGAATGTCATCGCCTCCAAGGACCTGATTGCGGTGGCGAAGAAGGCCGGCACGTTCGTCGGCGACGAGGCGAAGAACATCATCGACTTCCGCGCGTCCTATGCCCGCATCAGCGAGAAGATGGACCAGCGCATGATCGACGGCCTCAACTACCTGAACGCGGCCTACCAGTACGACAGTGACGTGCTCGTTGCCGACAACACGAAGTTCACCATCTCCAACCTTGACGCAAGCGACAAGCTCGTCGCGCTCTACACCAACATCAAGGCCGACCGCAAGCTCGACAAGGACGATATTTTCGGCTATTATAAGCTCTCCTCCATCGGCAAGGCCAGCAATCAGGAGATCGAGATCTTCCAGCTCTTCAAGGACCGTCCGGTCGAGACCGCGACTGTGGGCTGGGTCGGCGTCGGCAACATGTCCTACAACGTGTTTGTCCCGTACTATCCCATGCTGCTCGACAGCATGTACTCCGGCTATCAGGTCAGCACCGCGTCCGCGAAGTTTACGACTGAAAAGCCCGACACCTTCTGCACCTACGGCACGAGCTGGGCGCAGGATGCCGAGGGCAACTGGCAGCGCGTTTCCGGCTTCAAGGCCTATCCGAGCAACTGGAAGGATTCTTATTACTTCACGTTTGAGGGTCTCGGCGGCTATATCGCCAATGCCGATAAGATCACCGGCAAGCCCTTGAAGGCCGAGGCCAAGGCCTACGTCGCCGACAAGCTCGCCGCCCTCCAGCAGGAGCTCTACAAGGACTTCGTCACGACCGACCAGCTCGCCAAGGCGGCTGACGCCCGCGCCCTTGCCACCGAGAACGGCAAGGCCATGGCTGAAAAGGCGCACAAGCTGGGCGTTGAGCTCGTCGAGTACATCACAAAGGATGAAGCGCTCCAGCCGAGCGTGTTCGCCGACGTCAAGGAAGGCGCCTACTATGCGGACGCTGTGAACTGGGCCGTCGATAAAAAGGTCACCTCCGGCAAGACCGAAACGACCTTTGCCCCCAACGACTCCTGCACCCGCGCGCAGGCCGTCACGTTCCTGTGGCGCGCCGCCGGCAGCCCAGAGCCGACCGCGACTGAGATGACCTTCACCGATGTGAAGGAGGACAGCTACTACTATAAGGCCGTTCTGTGGGCCGTCGAGAACAAGATCACCTCTGGCATGAGCGACACGCTGTTCGCGCCCGACGCGACGTGCTCGCGCAGCCAGATCGTGACGTTCCTCTACCGCATGCAGAACAGCCCCGAGAGCAAGGCGGAGAACCCGTTCACCGACGTCAAGGCGGATGCCTACTACGCAAACGCCGTCCTGTGGGCCGTGGAAAACGGCGTGACCACCGGCGCGAGTGCGACGACTTTCGACCCCGCGGGCAACTGCACGCGCGGCCAGATCGTCACCTTCCTCTATCGCTGCCTCAACAAATAAGCGGCAAAAGCAAACAGGAGAGCCCCCGAAGAAAATCTTCGGGGGCCCTTTTTTGCGGAACAGGCGGGAGAAATGTCAACAGAAGTTGATGCTGCGTTGAGAAAAAGTTCATCTGCTTGCGGTAAAAATATAAAATCTGATGTTGTAAGTTCCGGCGGGTGCGCCCGCGGATGAGGTTTTATCTTTCAGGAAGGAAGAAACGAACTATGCGAGTGAAGATCATTTCCGACAGCACGTGCGACCTGTCGCCCGCGCTGCTCGAGCGCTATGACATCGCCGTCACGCCGCTGTGCGTCATCAAGGACGGCAAGGACTTCCACGACGGCGTGGACATCACGCCCGCCGACATTTTTGCCCATGTGGACGGCGGCGGAGACCTTTGCAGCACGTCAGCGGTCAGCCAGTACGAGTACGGCGAGATGTTCGCACGCTACGCGAACGAGTATGACGCGGTGGTGCAGATCACCATCGGCGCGAATTTCTCCTGCTGCTATCAGAATGCCTGCGCCGCGGCGCAGGAGTATGCGAACGTCTTCGTGGTCGATTCGGAGAATTTGAGCACCGGTCAGGGCCTTCTGGTCGTCGCGGCGGCGAAGCTCGTGCAGCAGGGCCTTTCCGGCGCGGAGATTGCCGAGCGCGTGCGCGCGCTCGCGCCGAAGGTGGAGGCGAGCTTCTTGATCGAGCGCCTCGACTACATGCGAAAGGGCGGCCGCTGCTCGGCTGTGGTCGCGCTGGGCGCGAACCTTCTGCACTTAAAGCCCTGCATCGAAGTGCGGAACGGCAAGATGGCCGTGTGCAAAAAGTACCGCGGCTCGTTCGAAAAGTGCATCCGCCAGTATGTAAAAGAGCGCCTTGACGGGCGCGACGACATCGCGCCGGAGTTCGCATTTATCACCCAAGCGGCGGCGGACGCGAACGTCGTGGCCGCGGCGAAGGAGGAAGCGGCGCAGTATGGCTCGTTTGAGTCCGTCGAAGAGACGCAGGCGGGCTGTACCGTCTCGTGTCACTGCGGCCCGAACCCGCTCGGTATCCTGTTTGTGAGAAAGTAAAGAAGAAAACCACCGTATGGCCTGCCATACGGTGGTCCTTTTTTCAGCATTTGGCGCTTTTTCGCCAAAAGATGACTGCCAGTGCGGCGCAGACCGCGATGGCGGCGGCGTAGGGGATGATGAGCAGAAACGCGGTGCTCGCCGGCGCGCTGTAAGAAGCGTAGCGGATGCCCCAGAGCATGTCGCAGTAGTTGAACGCGACGGCGGCGCACATCACATCGGAGAGCAGGATCGCCAGCGCGGCGAAGGTACAGGACAGAGCTTTCATGGAGTAACCTCCCTATTTGTGTTTCGTACTTTTGAGCAGCAGCGCCGCGCCTGCGGCGATAGCCGCGACGCAGAGCAGAAGAAAGATGCCGCTGCCGTCGATGCGGATCATCGACGATCCACTGATCTGCGCGGGAACGGACGGGGCGAGGATCGACAAAACGCCCCAGACGATCAGCGCGGCCGCGCCGCTAAGACAGAGAATGAGGCTCAAAAGCCGCATCGTCCGGTGATCCTCCTGCGCCTCGGCGGGAGCGGGGTCCGGCGCGCCGTCTTTCAAAAGATAGTCGAGCGAGACGCCAAAGTAATTGCTCAGCGCGAGGAGCTTATCGCTCTCGGGTGTCGCGCTGCCGCCCTCCCATTTGGAGATGGCCTGACGCGAGACGTTCAGTGCCTCCGCAAGCTGCTCCTGCGAAAGGCCGCTCTTTTTGCGCAGCGCATAGAGTTTTTCAGGTAGTGCCATGGTTCCTCCTTTCGCAAAAAGCATAGCGTTATTGCGCGCAAAACGCCATGTATTTCGGTAGGCAATTGCGCAACCGTGGGTAGCAATGAAGACTTTTTGCGGAAAACAGTCCTGTTTTCCCCCATTTTACCATGCAGAGGGGGAAAGCGCCAGCGGAGAGAGGGAAATCGCCCGAACAAGAGCTTGTTCGGGCGATTTCATCTTAATTCTGCTCCTCGGTGGGGGCGTTCTTCTTTTCGAGCTCCGCGCGCAGCATGCGGTTTTCGGCTTGCAGGGCGTCGAGCTTGTCATTCAGCGGAGCGAGCTGCTTTTTGAGCTCGCGCGCGACGATGCCCTGATAGAACTTGTACCGGCTCGCCGTGCCGGCCGCGGCGCACACGACAGTTGCGCCGCCGGCGATGAGACCGGCCTTTTTCCAGTCGACCCTGCGGACGACTTGCAGCACGGCGCGCCGGTCGAGTTTTTTGCCGCGCAGCGGCGCGACCGCTTCGCTCTCCGCGCGCACGGGGAGAATGTGGATGGTTTCGAGCATTTTCATCGGATCGTCCTCCTTGATCCATGGTATTTTTCGACTCTAAAGGTACCATGTCGAACGGGGAATGTCAACCGCGGCGGTGCGTTGCAATGAACAGAAAAACGTGCTATGATGACCAAAGATTTTTGATTCGAAAGGAAGCGAGGGGAGCGCTGCTCCCGCTATGACATGATCGCAATTCTGCTTGCGCCGGTGTATCTGCTGGCGAATTATTATTTGCTGCGCCGCGTGATGGGCTGGGTGAAGGCCTGGTTCCCGTTTTTCCGCACGGTGCGCCACTGGGCGCTGCCCGTGGCCGTGCAGGCGTTTCTGACCTGCTCCGTTGTCATCGCGTTTTTCCTGCCGGAGGGGCGGGCACGGCGTGTGATGAAGCTCATCGGCAACTACTGGCTCGGTGTGCTGCTGTACGTGCTGTTGGCAGTCATTGCAGCGGATCTTTTGCGGCTGCTGCTCGGTCATGTGCTGCCGTTCAAGCACATTTTCGTCACAACGAAGATGCACCGCATTGCAGGCTGCGCGTGCGCGCTCGTCATTCTGGCCACGTCCGTCTGGGGCGTCATCAACGCGCGCATCATCCATGTGACGCCGTATGACGTGACGGTCGACAAGACCGTCGAGGGCATGGACGAGATGAAGGTCGTGCTCGTGGCTGACCTGCACCTCGGCTACAACATCGGCGAAAAGCAGATGCAGCAGATGGTGGAGAAAATCAACGAGCAGGACGCCGACCTCGTCGTCATCGCGGGCGACATCTTCGACAACGAGTGGGAAGCGGTGGAGGACCCCGAGACCATCGCCGCCACGCTGCGCAGCATCCAATCAAAATACGGCGTCTACGCCTGCTACGGCAACCACGACATCGAAGAGCCGGTGCTCGCGGGCTTCACCTTCCGCCAGAGCGAGAAGAAGGAGAGCGACCCGCGCATGGACGAATTTTTGAAGGACGCGAACATCACGCTCCTGCGCGACGAGGGTGAGCTCATTGACGGAAAATTCTACCTCTACGGCCGCGCTGACGCGCACCGCCCAGGCCGCGGCATCGAAATGCGAAAAACGCCCGACGAGATCACAGCAGGTCTGGACAAGGATAAGCCCATCATCGTCCTCGACCACCAGCCCAAAGAATTGCAGGAGCTCGCGGATGCGGGCGTCGACGTGGACCTCTGTGGCCACACGCACGACGGCCAGATGTTCCCGGGCAATCTCACCATCAAGCTGATGTGGGAAAACGCCTGCGGGTATCTCCAAAAGGGGCAAATGCATAACATCGTCACCTCCGGCGTCGGGGTATTCGGGCCCAATATGCGTGTGGGAACGAAGGCGGAGATCTGTCCCATTACCGTTCATTTTGCAAAGAATTAAAGGCTCAAGCCTTTATCAATTCCCTGCCTCCAGCAGGGAGAGCGGTTAAGGGGGATATTCTCTTTCCGAGGAAAGAGAATATCCCCCTTTGACCCCCAAGAGAAAGGCTTAGATTGGCAGTCTCAATCTCGAGTGACCTTTGTGCCTCCGGAATGGGAATACCTGCGTGGCAGCATTGCTTCGCTCGCTGCCATTGGTTCTGCTATACGACTTGCCTCTGCTTCTATTATCCGCTGCCGCTCTGCCGGTCTTGTAGCAGTGCAGTCTAATTCCCGTCTACCGGAGCACTGCTCAATGCGGCGAGCGTCAGCAATGCCGCATTCGGCACGCAGTCTGCCGCCGAGCAAACGTCACTCGCGCCTCACGATAGTAAGGCGCGGTTGAAAACGGTGACGACTCGCAGGGATTCATGGCGAAGCCATGTACACCGCACCCGATTCCGCAGGCTGCGCAGCTCTTCAAGCTGCAAACTGCCAATGTGCGGGGTCGAGGGGGAAGGCCCCTCGTCCTTTCTCTTGGGGGTGTAAGGGGGATATTCTCTTTCGAGAAAGAGAATATCCCCCTTTCCCGCGTCCCCACACGGTGTGGGAAAAAGGAGCAGCGCTACCGCGCTGCAAATCCCCCGTGCCCCTGCGGGGCACGAAAAATTTTAGCCCGCTGGGCGATCCACCTTCATCACTCCGCTGATCTGGTGCAGCCTGCGCATGACTGCTGCGAGGTGCTGCGCGTCGGAAATGAAGATGTTGAGGTGGATGACCGCAAAGCCGTCGGCGGTCGTTGTCGCGTTGAGCGACGCCACGCGCGTCTGCGAGGACGAGAGCGCGGCGGAGACGTCGAGCACGAGGTTCAGGCGGTCTTTTGCGTAAATATCGAGTGCGGTCTGGTACGATTCCTTGACGTCCGTGCCCCAGCTCACTTTGATCCAGCGGCCGCGCTCCTCGGGCTTCCTGCGCTCGGGGGCGGCGTTGGGGCAGTCGCAGCGGTGGACGGACACGCCGAAGCCGCGCGTGATGAAGCCGACGATCTCGTCGCCGGGAACGGGCGTGCAGCACTTGGAAAATTTGACGAGGCAGTTCGAAAGCCCTTCGACGATGATGCCCTGCTCGCTCTTCGTGCGCTTGGGGATGGCAGGGCGCGTCGCGCCGGAGTTGTCCACCGGCACGGTGGCTGCGCGCTCTTCCTTGCGCTGCTTTTCGAGCTTGACGATCTCGTCGTGGATGCGGTTAACGGCCTTCTGCGCGGAAAATCCGCCGTAGCCGATGGCGGCGTACATCTCGTCCATCGAGCCGAACGATGTCTTCTTGAGAAGCGCCGCCTCAATGTCGGTGCCGAGCACCTCGCTCATCGGAATGCCGAGGTGCTTGAGCTCGGCTTCAAACGAGATGCGGCCGTTGATGATATTTTCCTCGCGGCGCTCCTTTTTGAACCACTGGCGGATCTTGCTGCGCGCTTCGCTCGATTTGGCGATCTTGAGCCAGTCGCGGCTGGGGCCGTGCGCGCTCTTCGAAGTCAGAATTTCGACGATATCGCCGTTTTTGAGCTGATAGTCGAGCGGGGCGATGCGCCCGTTGACCTTCGCGCCCGTCATGCGGTTGCCGATAGCCGAGTGGATAGAGTAGGCAAAGTCGATGGGCGTCGCGCCGGCGGGGAGGTTCGTCACGTCGCCGCGCGGGGAGAAGACGAAGACCTCGTCGGCGAACATGTCGACCTTGAGCGTGTGGACGAACTCTTCGGCGTCGGTGTTCTCCTGATTTTCAAGTAAGCGGCGCACCCATTCGTAGTTGTGCTCGTTGGCGTTGCCGGAGATGCCCTGCTTGTACTTCCAGTGCGCGGCCACGCCGTATTCGGCGATCTCGTGCATCTCTTCGGTGCGGATCTGCACCTCGAACGGAATGCCGTCCGCGCCGATGACGGTGGTGTGGAGCGACTGGTACATGTTCGGCTTGGGCGTGCCGATATAGTCCTTGAAACGGCCTAAGATCGGCCGGTACAGATCGTGGATGATGCCGAGCACGTTGTAGCAGTCGGCCACGGTGTCGACGATGACGCGGAACGCGAACAGGTCGAGCACCTCGTCCATCGTCTTGTTCTGCGCGTACATCTTGCGGTAGATGCTGTAGGGGTGCTTCATACGGCCGTAGACCTTGAGATACGGGACGTGCTGTTCCTTTAATCTTGCTTCGATCTGCGCCTGCACGCGCTCCATAAAGGCCTCGTGCTCGGACTGCTTGGCTTCGAGCGAGCGGGTGATCTCTTCATAGCCGACGGGGTCGAGGTATTTGAGCGACAGGTCCTCAAGCTCCCACTTGATGCGCTGCATACCGAGGCGGTGGGCGATGGGCGCGTAAATTTCCATCGTTTCGAGCGACTTCTGCCGCTGCTTTTCCGCCGTCTGGTACTCCATGGTGCGCATGTTGTGCGTGCGGTCGGCCAGCTTGATGAGAATGACGCGGATGTCCTTGGCCATGGCCATGAGCATCTTGCGCAGGTTCTCCATCTGCTCTTCTTCCTTGCTGGCGTACTGCACGCGCGTCAGCTTGGAGACGCCTTCGACCAGGTCCGCGACCGCGGGGGAGAACTCCTTGGCGATCTCGGCATACGTGGCGGAGGTATCCTCAATGCAGTCGTGCATGAGGGCGGCCTCGATGGACTCTGAGTCGAGCTTCAATTCCTCGGCGATGATCTGCGCGACCGCGAGGGGGTGCGTGATGAACGGCGAGCCGTCTTTTCTCAGCTGGCCGTTGTGGTGCGTGTCGGCGTAGCGGAAAGCCTTGTCGATCTGGGCAAAGTCCGCGCTGGGGTTGTACTGGTGGATCGTTTCGAC
>CALAAN010000416.1 GCA_937884915.1 uncultured Oscillibacter sp. | reverse complement strand
GAGCGCCACCTTGCCAAGGTGGAGGTAGCGAGTTCGAGCCTCGTCGCCCGCTCCATATTGAACAGGATGTCCGATTTGGATGTCCTGTTTTTTTGTTGATCAAAAAGAACTCGCTGGCTCCACCCGCGCCGAAGGCGCATTGAATCGGAGGTGAGGCAGGGTTCCTACGAATCGCCGCAAGGCGGTTCGTGGGATGCCGGGAAGCGAGTTCGAGCCTCGTCGCCCGCTCCAAAAAAGAGGTCACAACGTGAGTTGTGACCTCTTTTTTGAATTCTCGTGAGAAATTAAAATGCACGGGCAAAGTGAATTTGCCCTCCGCCAAGGTTTTGCTGCGCAAACACTTGTACGGCGCAAAAGCGTTATTTTTTACTTCGGTGGGCTGAATAAAAACAGGACATCCCTTGGGACGTCCTGTTTCTTGATAAGAGCGTTTTCTGTCAATGATTGAAAACAGTTTTTTAATTTGCTATGATACCTTCACGCTTTTTATGGGAGGATCATTCGTGAAAAAGAGATTTGCTATATGCGGCACAATGGCTTTGCTGCTGCTTTTGTCAGCCTGCGGCGCGCCGCGGACACTGGACTTTTCCTACGTGCCGGAAGGAGAAGACCTTCCTGCTTTGATGGCAGATGCCTCGCAGACTCATCGCGCGGAGATGGAGCGCGTTCCCGCCACGGCTGATTTTGCCGATGCGATTTCGGATGACCCCGCCTCGGCGGGGCTGCTGAGCGAGAGCGAGGTGCGGAGCCTTTTGCGGGGGCATGCCGCAATGGAGACAGTATCGAAGGAGCAGGCTCAGTCTGATGTTTCGCTGCTGTTCCGCACGCTGCGCAGCGCTTACGGCGCTTACGAATACTTTGGGCGGGAAAAGTTTGACGCGGCGGAGGACGCTGTGATGCAATGGCTTTCTGCACAGAATGATAATGTCAAAGTTCCTGCACTGGGAGAAAAACTTCAGGAAGGTCTTGCATTTATGCTTACATGCGACGCGCATGCCATGATTTATGAACCGGCGGCAGAAGAGACCGAGGCGCAGGTGCGCTATGAATACTTCTTTGCCGGCGGTTTCTATTTTTCAAAGGATACAGACGGCAGCTATTATATGATGAATGGCGGGGAGAGATGGACATTGAGTACCTTTTCCGATGAACACGTCAGCTTGCAGCCGACGCTCCTGCAAGACGGATGCATCGTTTATCAGCCGACGCTTTTTGCACTGCGGAAGGACGCCGTGCAGAGCAGTGTCACACTGAAAAATCCCTCCGGAAAAGCGAAAGGCTATCGCCTTGACTGGACGGAGAGTCAGCCGCTTGATATTGACCTCGGCACACTGGATTACCGCCTGATACAGGAAGACGGTCTTACCTACGTTTCCCTCCGCAGCTTTGTTTCCGGTACATATGATAATATGCTTGCCCGCTACGCTCGGGAGGGCGCGAAAGCGCGTGGGAGCAAAGCGGTGATCTATGACCTGCGAGGCAATGTCGGCGGGTCGGACAGCTGGCCGAGAAAGTGGATACAGAGTTTTCTTGGAACGCAGAGAAGCATTGAGACCTCCATGCTGTATGCGCAAAAAAACAGCGCCCTTTTTGCTGCGGCAAACGGCGAGAGTCTGCTGCCGGAAGACGAGGGAACCTGCTTTGCCCGTGAAGTCCACGGGACCTGGTATGAAAATGATATTCCGATCATCGTGTTGGTTGACGATCATTGCGGCTCGTCCGGCGAAAACGCGGTGCAGCTTTTGAAAACGCTTGACAATGTGCTCGTTGTCGGCAGCAACACGGCGGGATACCAGCTCTGCGGCAATATCAGCACCTTTACACTGCCGTATACCGGCATCAGCGTGCGCTTTGGGTCAACGCTTTTCCTCTATGGGAACGGAGAAAATGTCGACCACAGGGGCTATGCTCCGGACGTCTGGTGCGATCCGCAGGATGCGCTTGCTTCAGTGCTGGCGCTGCTGAAAGAACAGGGGGTAGTCACTGCGGATGCTTGCGAAACAGTGAGAGAGAAAATAATGAAATGATAAGTTTTTCGTTTATGCAGGCAAAACGGCAGCGGGTAATAGAAGCACACCAAGTCGTATAGCAGGAGCAAATGCGGCTTTGCCGCACGCAGGCATGTCCATTCCGGAGGCCTAAAAGTCATTCAAGCCCGAGACTGCCAATCAGATCCCTTTCTCTTGGGGGTCAAAGGGGGATATTCTCTTTCCGGGGAAAGAGAATATCCCCCTTGATCGTTTCCCCGCGCGGCGCGGGGGCTCAACGCCCCCTTGCGCAGCAAGTCCCTTTCATGCTATGATGCACTCATAGAAAAAGAGAAAGTGAGGAGATCATCATGACTCTCGATGAAGCAATCCAGTCCCTGATGGCTTTGCAGATGAAGCTCGCGGCCTATGGCCATGCGATGGGCCTGCTCTTTTACGACGGCGCGACCACCGCGCCCAAGGGTACGGCGGCGAACCGCGGCCAGACCATGAGCATCTTGAGCGAGGAGCACTACAAGCTCACGACCGGCGAGGAGACCGTCGCGCTGCTTGAATTCCTCGACGCGCACAAGGCAGAACTCGACGAAAAGCAGCAGCGCATGGTGTTCCTGCTCATCAAGGACATCCGCAGCATGCAGAAGATCCCGATGGACGAGTACGTCGCCTACCAGCAGCTGCTTGTCGAGGCGGACGACGTCTGGCACCGCGCGAAGGAGACGAGCGACTTTGCCCTCTTCGAGCCCGTGCTTGAGGAAATTTTCGAGACCAACATCCGCTTCGCGCACTACTGCGCGCCGGAGAAGGACCCCTACGACTACTGGCTCAGCGAGTATGAGGACGGCCTGACGATGGCGCAGTGCGACGAATTCTTCGCGACGCTGCGCGAGCACATCGTGCCGCTTCTCAAGAAGATCAAGGAAAAGCCGCAGATCGACGACGCGATGCTGCATGGCAGCTTCCCTGAAGAGAAGCAGGCGCAGCTCTCCGATTACCTGATGCGCACGATGGGTCTCGATTTGGATCATGTCGGCCTGTCCACCACCGAGCATCCGTTCACGACGTCGCTCGGCTCGCACTTTGACGAGCGCATCACGACGCATTATTTGGAGGAGAATTTTGCCTCCTCGATGTTCTCCGTCATCCACGAGGGCGGCCACGCGCTCTACGACACGGGCAGCGCGGACGACCTTGCCTACACGGTGCTCGACGGCGGCGTCTCCATGGGCATCCACGAGAGCCAGAGCCGCTTCTATGAAAACCTGCTCGGCCGCTCCCGCGCCTTCACGGGCTTCGTGTTCCCGAAGCTCTGCGAGCTGTTCCCCGAGCTGAGCGGCCGCACGGCGGAGGAATTCTACCGCGCCATCAACAAGGCCGAGCCGTCCCTCATCCGCACCGAGGCCGACGAGGTCACGTACAGCCTGCACGTTATGGTGCGCTACGAGCTTGAAAAGCGCGTGATGCACGGCGAGCTCAAGGTGCACGACCTGCCGGGCGAGTGGAACCGCCTTTACAAGGAATACCTCGGCGTCGACGTGCCGGACGACAAGCACGGCGTGCTGCAGGACAGCCACTGGTCGGGCGGCAGCATCGGCTACTTCCCGTCCTATGCGCTCGGCAGCGCCTACGGCGCGCAGCTGCTGCGCAAGATGAGAGAGACCGTCGACGTGGACGAGTGCCTCAAGACCGGCAATTTTGCGCCCATCAATGCGTGGAACCGCGAGCACATTTGGCAGTACGGCTGCCTCAAAAAGCCCGGCGCGCTCCTGGAGCAGGCGCTCGGTGAGAAGTTCGACCCCACGGTATACACTCAGTACCTTGAGGAAAAGTACGGCGAAATTTACGGCCTGTAAGAGTGAAATCACATCAAAGAGGCGATATCCGACCGGATATCGCCTTTTTTGTGCGTGGAATGTGGAAAGTCCATTGCATTGTGACCGTATCTCCGATACAATGGACAAAAAGAGAGCGGGCATAAGCGAAGGAGAGACCGCGCCCGCGATGAGAGATGGGAGAACAAAAATGAATACTGCGCTGTATGAGACCTACGTTCAGATCCTGCGCGAAGAGCTTGTGCCCGCGATGGGCTGCACCGAGCCAATCGCCGTCGCCTACGCGGGCGCGCTTGCGCGAAAAACGCTTGGCAAACTTCCTGAGCGCATCGAGCTGACCGTGAGCGGCAACATCATCAAAAATGTCAAGAGCGTCATCGTGCCGCACACCGGCGGACGCAAGGGCCTTCCCGTCGCAGTCGCGGCGGGCGTGCGCATCGGCGACGCCGATGCGCAGCTCGAGGTGCTGGCGAACGTGACGGAGGAGCAGCTTGCGCTGCTGGATGGGTACCTTTCCGCGGCGGAGATCACGGTGAGCAAGTCGCCGCTGCACTGCCCGTTCGACATTCAGGTGCGTGTGTTCGCGGGCGGGGAGACGGCCTTTGTCCAGATCATCAGCAGTCACACAAATGTCGTGCGCATCGAGAAAAACGGCGAAGCGCTGCTCAGCAAGCCCTTTTCTGAGGAGGCGGCCCAGCCGCCCGAGAGCCGCAGGAGCCTGACGGTCGAGGGCATCATCGCCTTCGCGGACGAGGTCGATCTAGACGATGTCCGCGCGCCTATCGCGCGCCAGATCGAATATAACACGGCCATCGCCGAGGCGGGGCTGACGGGAAACTACGGGGCGGCCATCGGTAAAATTTTGCTCGATTCCTACGGCGACAGCGTGCAGAACCGCGCCAAGGCCTGGGCCGCCGCGGGCTCGGACGCGCGCATGAACGGCTGCGAAAAGCCTGTCGTCATCAACTCCGGCAGCGGCAATCAGGGCATGACGGCCTCGCTGCCCGTCATCGTCTACGCGCGCGAGCTGAAAGCGAGCGAGGAGCAGCTTTACCGCGCGCTCGTCGTGTCGAACCTTGTTACCATCCATCTGAAAACGGGCATCGGCAGCCTTTCCGCCTACTGCGGCGCGACCAGTGCGGGCGCAGGCGCGGGAGCGGGCATCTGCTACCTGTACGGCGGACGCTATGATGAGATCTCCCACACAGTCGTCAACGCGCTCGCCATCAACTCCGGCATGCTCTGCGACGGGGCGAAGGCGAGCTGTGCCGCGAAGATCGCCTCGGCGGTCGAGGCAGGGCTGCTCGGCATGCAGATGTATCGGCACGACAGCCAGTTTTACGGCGGCGATGGCATCGTCGTTAAGGGCGTGGAGAATACGATCCGCGCCGTCAGCAGCATCGCGCGCGACGGCATGCGCGAGACCGACAACGAGATCATCCGACTGATGATCGGGGAGGAAACTGTCAAATGAAGATACTCGTCACAGGCTTCACGCCGTTCGGCGGGGAGCGCATCAACCCCTCGTGGGAGGCGGTACGCCGGCTTCCCGACTGCATCGGGGGATCAGAGCTTATCAAGAGGGAGATTCCGACAGAGTTTGACGCCTCCGGCGTGGTGCTGCACGGCCTTTTGGCAGAGCTGCGGCCCGACGCGGTGATTTGCGTCGGCCAGTACGGCGGCGCGAACTGCATCCGTGTCGAGCGCGTGGCCGTCAACCTGCGCGATGCGCGCATTGCCGACAACGCGGGCAGGCAGCCGACGGACGAGACGGTCGTTCCCAGCGGTCCGGACGCCTATTTTGCGACGATCCCGACGCGCGAGATCGTCGACGTCCTGCGCGAGCGGGATATCCCCGCCCGGCTTTCGTATTCCGCGGGCACGTTTGTATGCAACAACCTCCTCTACTGCGCCCTGCACGAGAGCGCACAGATCGAGCCCGCCCCGCGCTGCGGCTTTATCCACGTGCCGTATCTGCCCGAGCAAACCAAGGACGGCAGCGCGCCGAGCATGAGTTTGGAGCTGATGGTCAAAGCGCTGGAGACCGCGGCGGAAGTGATCGCGGGGGAGAAGGAGCGGTGAAGTGAAATAAGGGAAGCCCGCAGCAATCCGCTGCGGGCT
>CALAAN010000415.1 GCA_937884915.1 uncultured Oscillibacter sp. | reverse complement strand
GGCTCGTCGTCGCACGCGCGATGCTGCACATGTGGGAAGAGCCCGTCCTCAGCGGGAAAAACGGCGCGGGCTGCATCTTCTTTTCGGGCTGCAACTTGGGTTGCGTGTTCTGCCAGAACGGGCGCATCAGCCACGAGAATTTCGGCAAGGTCATCACGCCCGCGCATCTGCGCGAGATCATGGAAGACCTCATTTCGCAGGGCGCGCACTGCATTGACTTAGTCACGCCGACGCACTTTACGCCGTGGGTGCTTGAAGCGCTGCGTGAGCCGCTCGGTGTTCCCGTCGTGTGGAACAGCGGCGGCTATGAGCGCGTCGAAACGCTTAAAACGCTGGAGGGCAAGGTTCAAATTTATCTTCCTGACCTCAAATACGCCATGGAGCGCCCCGCGCGTGAGCTCTCCGCCGCGCCGGACTACTTTGAAGTGACCGCCGCGGCCATCGACGAGATGGTGCGTCAGGTTGGGCCGTATCAGATCGGCGAGGACGGACTGATGAAGTCCGGCGTTATCCTGCGCCACCTCGTCCTGCCGGGGCAGCTCGAGAACACCAAGCGCGTCATCGACTATGTCTCGACGCATTTTCCGCCAAAGACCGTGCTCTTCTCGCTCATGAGCCAGTACACGCCGCAGAGCGGTTCCACCGGCGCGCTCGCGCGGCGCTTGAATGAGCGCGAATACCGCACGGCGGTGCAGTACATGCTCGACTGCGGCCTGACCGACGGCTTTTGTCAGGAGCTTTCGAGTGCGAAAGAGGAATACACACCCGTTTTCGACCTACAGGGGGTATAAGATGGCCAATCAGCTCAACTGCCTGCGCTGCGGCGCGGGAATGCAATTTATCAAACGTGAAAAATTCCAGCTCGGCCAGACCGGCTGGGTGCTCGGCGATCTGCCGAATCTCTTCGCGGGCTCGATGGAGATCGAAATTTACGCCTGCCCCAAGTGCGGAAAGCTCGAATTCTTCCAGCCCGGCAGCGACAAATTCGCGGGCACGGCGGACGAGGCGGAAATCGGCTCCGGCTATCTCCCGCCCGACGCGCCGGGTGGCCTGCCGCGCAAAAAGTGTCCCGTCTGCGGGGCGGTCGTCGATTTCGACTATGGCCGCTGTCCGTACTGCGAGCACGAATTCTGATAGCAGATTGTAATATTTTTTCTCATCAATACAAGGAGGACTCGATATGGAGCGTGTCAGCAAGCGGAATTACTACTTAGACATCGCGCAGACGGTGCTCGAGCGCGCAACGTGCCTGCGCCGCGTCTACGGCGCGATCATCGTCAAAAACGACGAGATCATCTCCACGGGCTACAACGGCGCGCCGCGCGGACGCAAAAACTGCGTCGACCTCGGCTACTGCACGCGCGAGCAGCTCAAGGTCCCGCGCGGCGAGCGCTACGAGCTCTGCCGCAGCGTCCACGCCGAGGCGAACGCCATCATCTCCGCCCAGCGGCGCGACATGGTCGGCGCAACGATCTATTTAGTTGGCCGCGACGCGCGCAGCGGCGAACTGCTGCACGACGCGACGAGCTGCCCCATGTGCCGCCGCATGATCATCAACGCCGGTATCGACGAGGTGGTCATCCGGCGGACGGAGGAGGACTATGATATCGTGCCCGTGCAGAAGTGGATCGACGAAGACGACTCACTTTGATTCAAAAAACGGCATTGCC
>CALAAN010000414.1 GCA_937884915.1 uncultured Oscillibacter sp. | reverse complement strand
TTGAGCTCAAAGTCCGCCATTTCATCCGCCTTGATGCGCTTGATGCTGCGGCTGATGCGCGCGATCAGGACGGTAAAGGTCTCAAAGCGCTCCTCCATGTGGCATTTCTCCTTTTGCGTATAGTCGTTGACAAATCAACAGGTTCGCCTATCATAGCGCATCAATGTTGATTTGTCAACAAGTTTTACTAAAAAGAGGAAGCGCCTTCACGATAGGCGCTTCCTCTTTTATGTCGATTTTACACGATTCTGCCGCCGCTCAAATCGTACTCCGCGGTGATGTCGTTCCCGTCTTTGTCGTAGAATCGCAGCGCACTGCGGTCGAAATCATAATCGCCGAGCTGTGGAGAGAGCTCTGTGCAGAACAGGAAATGCGTCTTTCCCTCCGCGTTTTCCATCGTGCAGGTCTCTCCGTTCTGCGTCATGGTGATTTTGGTGATGCGGCCGGTCACATCGCGCCCACCGAAAAAGTAGTAGTCTTTCTCTCCGCTGCGCACGACGCCGTCATAGAAGCTCCCGCCGCCGTAGCTGAGGCGCACGATCTTGTAGCGGCCAAGGAAATTCCGTTCCAGCTTGACATAGCCCAGATCTAAGTCCTCGCCGATCTCCATGAGATACCACGTAGTATTTTCGAGTTCGACGCCGTCGTACACATGAACACTCGGAGAGAGACGTTTCGGCATACCAATGCTGTAAAAATCACAGATATGATCCGGCAGCGTCGCTACGTCCAGTGTAAAGGTCGTACTCCGGATGATCCCCACAGCGCATGCGACCAATACCAGCACCGAAAGTACGGCTATGCACACCTTCTTGCCCGTCTTCATATCGTTCTCCTTTCTTGTTTAGGGGAACTCAGAACGCCACGTGCATGAACAGCGCCACGCAGCACAGGATAACCGCGAGCGGCACATAGACGAAGCGGCCCACATTGTACCACAGCGCGCCGCGCTCTTTCCTGCTGCCGGTGTTCACGGCGGCGAGCAGTTCGTCCTTTTTCATCACGTAGAACCAAGAGATCGCGCCGAGCGTCGCGCCGATGGGGATGATGTAGATGGAGACAAGGTCCATCCACGGGCCCCACTTGCTGATGGGCTCCATGAAAATGCCGATGCCGAGGCACAGCACGCAGAGGATCGCCAGCACCGCCGTGCGGCTGAGCTTGGGGAATTTGTGCAGCAGTGATTCCGCCACGGCCTCGAACATGTTCTGCAGCGAGCTCACGCCCGCGAAGATCATCGCAAGGTAGAGGATGATGGCGAACAGCCGCCCCATCGGGATATCCTGCAAAATGGTCGGCAGCGTGACAAACAGCAGGCTCGGGCCCGCGCCGACATCCAGCCCGTAGGAAAAGCACGCGGGGATGATGACGAGCGCCGCGACGACGGCGGCGATCGTGTCAAACAGCGCCGTGTGCTGCGCGACGCCGACGACGTCCTCGTCCTTCGAGAGGTACGCGCCGTAGACGATCATGCCGCTGCCCGTAACGGAGAGGGAGAAGAACGCCTGTCCCATCGCCCAGATCCAGATCATCGGGTCCTTGAGCGCCTCCCAGCGCGGGGTGAACATGAAGCGGTAGCCCTCTGCCACGTTCGGCAGCATCGCCACGCGCACCGCGAGGATCAGGAAGATGATGAAAAACAGCGGCATCATGATCTTGTTGGTCTTTTCGATGCTGTGCGCGCCCAGATACAGCGTCAGCAGCGTGCCCACGACCACGATGACGTGGTACGGGATGACGCCGTACGGCGTGGAGGAAAACGTGCCGAACCACGACGCGGTGTCCTTCGTCATCAGCGTACCGACGAGCGAATCCACCAGCGCCTTTAAGATGTACGTGACGATGACCGCATAGCCAAGCGCAATGCACAGCGAGCCCGCGAGCGGCAGCCAGCCGAGTAAGCCGCCGACCTTTCCCGCGCCCTTGCCGCGCGTTGACCACGCCTTCTCATACGCGCCGAGCGTGCCGGTCGCCGCGTGGCGGCCCATGGCAAATTCCGCGGGCAAACCTACGTAGCTGAAAATGAAAATAAACAGCAGATAGATGAGCAGGAACGCCCCACCGCCGTTGCTGCCCAACTTGTTCGGAAAGCCCCAGACGTTCGCCATGCCGACCGCCGAACCGACGGACGCCAGAATAAAGCCCCATCGACTCGCAAAGCTCTTGGTGTTCTTCATGTTTTCTCCCATCCAGGTGAAAAAATAACCGCGCAAGCATTCCTCGGCTCACGCGGGCATCAGCCTGTCTCTCATCAGATTTTGTACGCAGGATGCACAACGCATGAAAATCCCTGCTCTTATATTTTATACATTTTAATGCCGCTGCACAAAAAAGTCAAGCGTTCAAGCGGTTTATATCATGCATGTCCGGCTTTTCTTCACCGGCGCTTAACCTCTCATCCGTGCTGCCCTCCCATACGCGGCATGACGGTAGATTTTTTCATATCTTTTATGATATAATCTCCGCACCCAAAGCAAAATGAACTGTCACAGGAAGATCACAATGAGCGCCTGCATCTTTTTCGCTTCCGACGCGCCGCTGCCGGAGGTCTTTCCTCCGTCGGAGTACGACTACCTCGCCATCAATGTGGACGACGGTACGATCGATAACGGCGGCGCGGACGACAACTTCTCGCTGCGCACTTACCCCGGCAGTTTT
>CALAAN010000413.1 GCA_937884915.1 uncultured Oscillibacter sp. | reverse complement strand
ACGTTTTCGGGCAGGCGGTTCGTCAGTGTGCAGAGAAAGGCAGGCACGCGGTTGTCGGTCAAAAGGTGAAAGTCGTCGATGAAAATATAGCAGGGACGCTCGAGCGCGAGCGCGTGGCAGAGATCGTCCGTCAGGAGACTGCCGCCCGCGGCGTCGTCTGGGCAGGGATAGGAACGCAGAAAGTCGAACCCCGCGTGGGAAAAAGCGTCCTGCACGCTCTTCCAGAAGATGGCCAGATTGTCCGAATACACGCTGATGCGCACGACGGCGGCCCCGTCGAGCTTGGCGCGCTCCAAAAGGTACCAGTTCACCGCCGTCGTCTTGCCGTAGCCCATCGGCGCGACCACGGTGGTGAGCGCGCAGCGCGAGATCGGGCGCAGGCACTCCTGCAGGCGCTCGGATATGTAGACGGTATTCAGGTTCCAGCTTCGCTTCGGCATGGCACACCTCCAAGACAGTTTTGACCGGGGGCTTTTCTTTCAAAATATCATACGCCGCGTTTTTTGGCAACAGGAAGAGAAAATGAAAACAAAATCGAAAACATACGTGACAGGCAATGGCGGACATGATACCACAAGAAAAAACAGGACGAGAGTGCTCTGCAATTGGACGACGGCACCGTGAAAAATAAAAAGCGTCCGTGCCCCGAACAGATTCGGAGCACGGACGCCTCTTTTCATTTTTTCCGCTTACAGCAAATCGGCCAGCTCCAGCACGAGCTTCTCGCTCTTTTCCCAGCCGAGGCAGGCATCGGTGATGCTCTTGCCGTAGGTGCCCTCGCTGATCTTCTGGTTGCCGTCTTCGATGTAGCTCTCGATCATCAGGCCCTTGACGAGCGCGTTGATGTCGCTCGAGTGGCGCTTGGAGTGCAGCACTTCCTTCGCGATGCGGATCTGCTCTAAGTACTGCTTGCCGGAGTTGGCGTGGTTGCAGTCGACGATGCAGGCGGGGTTCTTGATGCCTTTTTCCGCATACAGCTTGTGCAGCTGCACCAGGTCTTCATAGTGGTAGTTGGGGCGGCTGTCGCCCTTTTCGTTCACATAGCCGCGCATGATGGCGTGGGCATAGGGGTTGCCCGCGGTCTCGACCTCCCAGCCGCGGTAGAGGAACGTGTGATCGCCCATTGCCGCGTAGATGGAGTTCATCATCACGCTCAGATCGCCGCCCGTGGGGTTCTTCATGCCGACGGGCACGTCGATGCCGCTTGCGACAAGGCGGTGCTGCTGATTCTCGACCGAGCGCGCGCCGACGGCGACATAGCCCAGAATATCGGAGAGATAGCGGTAGTTTTCGGGATAGAGCATCTCGTCGGCGCAGGCAAAGCCGGTCTCCTGAACCGCGCGGGTGTGGAGGCGGCGGATGGCGATGATGCCTTCAAGCATGTCGGGCTTTTTGCTGGGGTCGGGCTGGTGGAGCATGCCCTTGTAGCCCGAGCCGTTGGTGCGCGGCTTATTCGTGTAGATGCGCGGGACGATCAGAATTTTATCCTTGACCTTTTCCTGCAGGGGGACGAGGCGGTAGATGTAGTCCATCACGCTGTCCTCGCGGTCGGCAGAGCAGGGGCCGATGACGAGCATCAGTCGATCGTCGCGCCCGTCGAGGATCGCGCGCATCTCCTCCACGCGCGCCTCACGCGCCTTGGCGACCGCTTCCGTCACGGGGAACTCTTTTTTAATGTCCATCGGGATGGGCAGTTTACGGATGAATTTTGCATTTTGCTGCATAATGAATACTCCTTGTCGGTCGTTGACCAATATTGTTCCTATTCTACTGCGTTCCCTGCCGCGCCGCAAGTGTGAATTCGCAGGAATTCGACCGCTTTTGCCGCGGCGCTTTGGCATATTTATCCATGAGAAGGAAACCGTCGAAGACCTCATGGACAGATAGCGAAAAAATAAAAATTTGCAGGAGTACTGTCGACACGGCGCGGCGGGGAAAGTTCCTCTTGCGGAAACACAAAAAGTGTGTTAACATGAAAGTGCAATCGCAAGTACACTTTGAAGGAGAGATACACCATGCCGCCACGAGGGAAGCAGGCGAACGGGCTTTTGACACAGCAGAAGATGCTGCGCGCCGCGGTCGCGCTGTTTTTGGAAAAGGGATATGAACGAACCACCACCGCCGAGATTTCCAGCGCCGCAGGGATGGGGCAGAGCTCGTTCTTCCGCGCGTTTCCGAGCAAGGAAGCGCTGCTGTTAGAGCTGGTGCAGCGCATGTTCGGCGGGCAGTTTGACCTCGCCGAGCAGCACAGCGGGGAAGAAGACCCCGTGTTCCTCTACGCCGTGGAAACGGCGCTCCAGCTGCACATCGCCGAGCTGACCGAGCCGCTGCGCGAGCTGTACGTGGTCGGCTACTCGCTGCCGACGACATCGACGTATATTTACCGCAGCACGGCAAAGCGGCTGCAAAAGATTTTCGGCGCGTATCTGCCGGACGCGGAGCCGAAGGACTTCTACGAAATGGAGATCGCGTCGGCGAGCATGATGCGCGGCTTCATGGCCGTGCCGTGCGACGTGTATTTCACGATCGAGGCGAAGATCACGCGCTTTCTGGACTGCGCGCTCAAGCTCTACGATGTGCCGAAAGAGAAACGCGTAGCGATCACGGCGGCGGTTTTGCAGATGGACCTGCACACAATGGCCACGGGCATCATCCAAAAGACCGTCCAGCAGGCCGAAAAAGGCTTTGAAGCCCTGACGGAACAGTAAATTTTGGCAAGGGGATATCCCCTTGGTGCATCCGATGGATGCACCAATCGCTTTGATGGAGGAATGATATGAAAAAACGTATTTTCAGCATTTTGACGGCGTTGTGCCTGTGCTTGACGCTGCTGCAGGGGATGGCCTTTGCCGAAGACGGTGCGGTGACGGAGGCCAAAACGACGGCAGAATTGACCGATGCACTGGCGGGGACGGCTGAAACCATTCAGCTGACGGCGAACATTGATATCAACGCTACTCTGGAGGTCAGCCGCACCGTCACCCTTGATCTGAACGATCATGTGCTGAGAATGACGGCCAGTGGCAGTGTGATCTATATCACAGACAAAGGAAGCCTGACGCTGACGGACAGCGCGGAAACGAAAACTGAAAAGAAGTTCAGCGTCACGGACGGCCTGTGGGTGCTGGATGAGACCAACAGCACGAAGACGGTCAAAGGCGGCGTCATTACCGGTGGCACGGGCGTCAGCCTGACTATCAACCAAGGTTGGTCGAAACGGGCATACAACGATTATAAAAAGGTGGGGATTTATGATTACTACCCTTTGCAGTGGGAAATGTTGAAGAAC
>CALAAN010000412.1 GCA_937884915.1 uncultured Oscillibacter sp. | reverse complement strand
AGAGGTCCTCGCCCTCGATCTTGTACATCATGGCGTCCATGTCGTTCTGGCTCATGACGCCCTCGACCACGTTGCCGTGGATCATGAACGGCGGGATACAGAACGTGAAGCCCTTGTCGATCATAAAGTCGCGCGCGTAGGCGAGCACGCCCTCGTGCAATCTCGCGATATCGCCGAGCAGATAGTAGAAGCCCGCGCCGGAGACGCGGCCCGCGGCGTCCATATCGACGCCGTCGAAGCTCTCCATGATCTGCGTGTGGTAGGGGATCTCAAAACCGGGGACCTTCGGCTCGCCGAAGCGTTCGACCTCGACGTTGCAGCTATCATCCGGGCCGATGGGCACGCTGGGGTCGATGATATTGGGGATGAGCAGCATGATCTTGTGGATCTTCTGCTCGTACTCCTCTTCGAGCTTTTCGAGCTCGGCGAGACGGTCAGCGTTTGCCTTGACAGTCGCCTTGATCTTCTCGGCCTCTTCGAGCTTGCTCGGGTCCTTCTTCGCCTGACCCATCAGCATGCCGATCTGCTTCGAGAGGGCGTTGCGGCTGGCGCGCAGCTCACTCGCCTCGGTGATGGCGGCACGGTTCTTGGCGTCGAGCTCGATGACCTCGTCGACGAGGGGGAGCTTTTCGTCCTGGAACTTCTTTTTGATGTTTTCCTTGACCAGATCGGGGTTCTCCCGCAGAAATTTCATATCAAGCATGGTATGTTACCTCGTTATCGTTGTAAAGTAAATGATGATTTGATTTCTTATTTCACGCCGTCCGGGAACAGCTCGTCCACGATGGACTGATAGCGCTCGGCGGGGGAGGGGGCGTCATCGCCAGAGATAGCCGTGCGCAGCGGCTCCTCGGGCAGGAATTCCGCCGTGCCGGTCTCCTCGAACGAGCGGATGTTGTCCTTCGCGGCGTCGAGATCGCCGGTATGGTAGGCGTTTTCGATCTCAAGCAGCCAGTCGAGCGCGCGCAGCTGGTTGGACTGTGTGCCGACAGTCTCGTCGAGCGCCTTTTTGTCCTCCTCCGCAGTCGCAAGCTGCTCTTCAAGTTCAGCGATGTGCGCTTCGAGCGAGTCGTTCTGCTGCAGGGTGCTTTGCAGGGCAGTGTTGCCGTCCTTGATCTCGTTGATGCTGCGCTGATTCATGAAAAATGTCCACAAAATCAGCAGAAACGCCACGGTGAAGAGGATCGCAACGTAAGTATATACCTTTTTCATGCGCTCGCGCTCGGTGGTGGGTTTTTCTTCACCTGGCACGGGCGGCTTATTCGGGTCCTTGGGACCCTCGTGAATCAAATCGGACATGGTTATTCGCCTCCGTTCTTTCTGCGTTTGATGGCGGCGAGCGCTTCGAGCAGGTCGTTTAAATCGTCGATGCCGTAATAGTCGAGCTCGATGCGGCCTTTTTTCTTGCCGGACACGATGCGGCAGGTGCGGCCGATCTTATCGCTGAGCTCCTGCGCGGCCAGACGGCCATAGCTCTCGGCGATGAGCTCGTCGTTCGTGGGCTTGCGCTCCTCCTTGGGATTACTCAGGCGCTTGGCGAGCGCCTCGGTCTGGCGGACACTGAGGCCCTGCTTGACAATCAGATTCGCCGCGTCGAGCTGCAAGTCAGCCTTGAGCGGCAGCAGCGCGCGGGCGTGACCGCCGGAGAGCTCGCCGTTTTGCAGCATCTGCCGCACTTCGGGGCAGAGACCGAGCAGTCTCAGGCTGTTCGCCACGGCAGAGCGGGACTTGCCGACGCGCTCGGCGGCTTCCTCCTGCGTGAGGTGGTAGTTGTCCATCAGCGTTTTGTAGCCCTCGGCCTCTTCGATGGGGTCGAGGTCTTCACGCTGGAGGTTTTCAATGAGCGAAAGCTCAGTCATCTTGCGGTCGTCCGCCTCGATGACGATGGCGGGCACTTCGGCAAGGCCTGCGATGCGCGCGGCGCGCCAGCGGCGCTCGCCGGCGATGATCTGATAGTAGCCGGAGGAAAGGCGGCGGACCGTCAGCGGCTGGATGATGCCGTGCTCGCGGATGGAATCGGCCAGATCCTGCAAGGCGTCTTCATCGAAGTGGTGGCGCGGCTGATTGGCGTAGGGCTCGATCTGCGAGATGGGGAGGTAGAGGTTGTCAGACGTGTCGGTGCGCAGGGCGGCATCGCCCAGCAGCGCGCCGAGCCCCTTGCCGAGCCCGCGGTTTGCATTTGCCATGGAAACTTCTCCTTTCTCTGGGGATGAAGCGGGCGGAATGCGCCCCTATTATTTAATGTATCAGCGGTTCTGCTTCAAAAACTCGTTGGCAAGGTCGCTGTAGGCCTCCGCGCCGCGGGAGGTGCGGTCATAGTAGTTGATGGGTTTGCCATGGCTCGGCGCCTCGCTCAAACGCACGTTTCGAGGAATGACCGTCGAATACACCTTGCCGGGGAAGTAGCGCTTGACTTCTTCGGCGACCTGAAGCGCGAGATTCGTGCGCCCGTCGAACATCGTGAGCAGCACGCCCTCGAGTTCAAGGCCGGGATTCAGGCTGCGGCGCACCATGCGCACGGTGTGCATCAGGTCGGACAGCCCCTCGAGCGCGAAATATTCGCCCTGCACGGGAACGATCAGGGAATTTGCCGCGCAGAGAGCGTTGACCGTCAACAGCTCAAGCGACGGCGGACAGTCGATGAGGATAAAGTCGTAATTGGGGGAGAGAACGTCGAGCGCCTGCTTGAGCAGGAATTCGCGGTTCTCGCGGTCGATCATCTCGATGCCCGCGCCCGCCAGCGCCTTCGAGGAGGGGAGCACGTCGCCGTAGCGCGTGTGTACCACGCTGGCCGTGACCTCTGCGCCGTTGATGAGCACATCGTAAACGCCGCGCGTGGCGGCCTTGTCCACGCCCATGCCGGAGGTGGAGTTGGCCTGCGGGTCGAAGTCACACAGCAGGACGCGATTGCCTTTCTCCTTGAGGGAGGAAGTCAGGTTGACGCAGGTCGTCGTTTTACCGACGCCGCCCTTTTGATTGACGATTGCAACGATTTTAGCCAAAAAAACACCCACCTTAGTCATAGAAGCATTGATCTGTTTTCATTCTTGTTCAGTATAGCACAAAACGGCTTGATTTCAACAGCAAAGCTCAAATTTTGCAAATTTGTTTCACGTGAAACATGACAAGGCGCAGACCTTTACGTCCCGATTTACCTCTGCTTGGGCCTGCTTTGAGGCATCGCAGTGCTATCTCCGCTGAGAGCAGAAAAACGTCACGGTAAAGGCGTTGACCTTTACCATGACGCTAAATCAGTGTTTCACGTGAAACAAATCATGCCTGCGGCTCGG
>CALAAN010000411.1 GCA_937884915.1 uncultured Oscillibacter sp. | reverse complement strand
GGCGGCCCGCGGTGTCGCCGATCTCAATGCCGGTCGGCGCGCCGAGGCCGAATTTTGCGTAATACTCGCGCAGCGTGTCCATGCCCATGCGGTAGCCCATTTCGGCGAAGAAATAGTTGCAGGAGTTCATGATCGCGCCGCGGACGTTGAGAGACCCGTGGCCGCTGCGCTTCCAGCAGTAGGTGTAGCTCGCGGAGTAGCCGGGGTAGACCCACTTGCCGGAGCAGTAGAGCTTTTCGCGCACCGTCGTCGCGCCGGATTCGAGCGCGGCGATGGCTGTCAGCGGCTTCAAGGTCGAGCCGGGAGCGTATTTGCCCTGCGTGGCGCGGTTCCACATCGGCTGCAAGGGGTCGGTGGACAGCTCGGCGAGGTCCTGACGGAACGTCGAGAGGGAATAGGTAGGATACGATGCGAGTGCAAGCACATCGCCCGTGCCGACCTGCACGACAGCCACGGCCGCGCCGCGGTCGATACCGTCGGATTTTGTCATGGAAGAGACGGTATTTTTGAGTGCCTCTTCCACCTGCGCCTGAAAGTCGATGTCGATCGTCAGCGCCACGGTGGAGCCGGGCTTCGGCTCGACGGAGTAGAGCTCGCCGGTGATCTTGCCGGATTCGTTGAGCGTGACAAGGCGCTTGCCGTCGCTGCCGTGGAGATAGTCTTCAAACGCGGCCTCTACGCCGGAGATGCCGACGGTGCTCGCGAGCGTGTAGCCGTCCTTATCCTTATAATCGTCCCAGTCCTGGATGCTGCCGGTGTAGCCAAGGACGTGGGCGGCATAGTCGGTCTCATAGACGCGCACGGACGAGGTGTCCACCTGCACGCCGGCGTAATTGCCGTCCTTGACGAGGGAAATGAGCGAAACGTCGACGTCGCTGGCAAATTCAAACGCCGTAGAGCCGTTCATCTTGGCGACGGCGAGGGAGTAGCGCAGGCCGATGAGCGTGCGCACCGTAGAATTCGGAAGCGTTTCGTCGATCCCGTATTCGCTGCGCAGCTTCAGATACAGCGCAGAGCCCGTCAGCGTGGTGGGAAGGCCGTCGTCGCCGACGTTGTTTTCGTTCATCCACTTGAGCGAGACGAGGTACTTGACGAGTGTTTTCGCGCTGCCGTTTGCGGTGTCATAGGCGTAGGGGGAGGTCTTGGCGAGCGGCAGCGAGTCCTTGATTTCAACGCCCTGCGCGTTCATCAGCTCGATGACGCGCAGCAGCGCGTCGTTGAGCTCGTCCGACTTGACGAGCGAGGAATCGAAATTCAGCGTGTAGACGGCGCGGTTCGACACGAGCACCTTGCCGTTGCGGTCGGTGAGGATGCCGCGCGAGGCCTTGACGGTCTCGGTCTTGGCGTTCGTGCGGATGGACTTGTCGAGGTAATCGTCGCCGTTGATGATCTGTGCGTCGAACAGCGTGACGACGAATACGAGCGCGCAGAGAAACATCGCCGCGCCGAGCGCGACCAGGCGGCGGTTGAAGCGTTTGGAATCCATAGCGGCCTCCTTTCGTTGAGGCTTGGGGAAAAATGGGAAAATCAGTCGGGGAAGATGCGGCGGATAGCGCGCAGCGCCGGATAGACCGGCACAAGCAGCAGGCACGAGAGTGCGGTTTCGCGCGCGAAGAGCGAGAGCATCGGCACGATGGCGCTGGGGCCGCTGCGCGGCAGCAGCGCGAACGCCTGCAAGAGGTCGACGAGCAGGAACGCCAGCACGGTCGAGAGCAGCGCGCGGGCGAAGCCCTGCTGCAATAAATTGCTGACGACGGTGGAAATGAGCAGCGCCGCAAGTGTGAACGCGATCGTATAGAGGCACGGGAACGGCGCGGGGATCACAAGGTCGCACAGCGCGCCGAAGACGATGCCCGCGATGACGGACGAGCGCGGCAGCTCGAACGACGCCATGACCGCCAGAATGATGGGCGGCAGAAAGGGAATGACGCCGAAAAACGTCATCGACCCGAGGAAAAGCCGCCGCAGGAAGAGCAGCGCCGCCGCGGCGAGCGCGTAGAATGTCCACTTAAGGGCGGTGGTTTGGGTGAGATTCATGCGCGCCTCCCTCAGTCGACAATGTCGTAGTCCGTGATGACGAACACCTCAGTCAGGGCGTTAAAGTCCATCATGGGCGTCAGCACGGCGTAGCGGGCGAGGCCGTCGTCGCCGGTCTGGAGCGATTCGACCGAGCCAACGACAAGGCCGCTCGGGTAGTAT
>CALAAN010000410.1 GCA_937884915.1 uncultured Oscillibacter sp. | reverse complement strand
AAGGGGGGATATTCTCTTTCTGCAGAAAGAGAATATCCCCCCTTAGTTCTGCGGCGCGCACGCCGCATATCCCCTCCGCGCCATGCGCGGAAAGCAGTCTTCGCCCTTTAGGCGAAAAAAGAGCCGTCCTTTCGGACAGCTCTTTTCAAATCTTTGTTCCTTATTCGGTGACGAAGGGGAGCAGAGCGATCTGACGGGCGCGCTTGATGGCCTCGGTCAGCTGACGCTGATGCATCGCGCAGGTACCGGTGGTTCTGCGGGGCAGGATCTTCGAACGCTCGGAGATGAAGCGGCGCAGCTTGGCGGCGTCCTTATAGTCGATATACTCGCACTTGTCAACGCAGAACTGGCACACCTTTTTGCGCTTGCGGTTCGGGCCGCCGGCGCGAGGGGCTCTGTTTTCGCGTTCCATAGCCATGGATGATTCCTCCTTATCAGAATTGGGGCTTTCGTACCCACATTAGAACGGCAGCTCGCCGTCCTCTTCAATTTCGGCAAAGCCGCCGCTCGCAGGAGCGGTGTAGCTCTCGGCGGGAGAGCCGTAAGCGGGGGGCGCGTAATCGCCGCCCGACTGGCTGTCGCGCTTGCTGTCGCCGAAATAAATGTTGTCGGCAACCACTTCCGCGCTGCGGCGGTTGTTGCCATCCTTGTCCTTCCAGTCGCGGATCTGTAATCTGCCCTCGACCACGGCCATACGGCCCTTGGTGAAATACTGGCAGACAAATTCAGCGGTCTGGCGCCAAGCGACTACGTCGATGAAATCGGTGGCCTTCTCGCCGCTCTCGCGGCTCTTGAAGTCGCGGTCGACCGCGACAGAGAAGGACGTCACCGCCGTGCCGTTCTGCGTGCGGCGCAGCTCGGGATCACGGGTGAGTCGACCCATGATGACGATACGGTTCAACATAGCGCTGCCCTCCTTATTCGCCCTTGCAGACGATCATGGAGCGGATGATACCATCGGTAATGCCGAGGATACGGTCCAATTCCTTGGGGAAATCGGGCGCGCTCGTGAAGGAGATCAGAACATAGTAGCCTTCGGTGATGTAGTTGATGGCGTAGGCCAGCTTGCGCTTGCCCCACTCCTCAACCTCCATAGCCGTGCTGTTCTGCTCCACGAGGGTCTTGAACTTTTCGGTCAGAGCGGCGACCTGCTCTTCGGGCAGTCTGCCGTCCATGATGAAAACGACCTCATAGTTTGCGGAAATCTTAGCCATTCTTGGTTGCACCTCCTTTTGGACTGATGGCCCACACGTGTTCATGTGAGCAAGGATTTGCCTGCAATGCATATTACAAGCTTTACTATTATATAAAACTTTTCCGTAAAGTCAAGCATTTTTTCAAAAATCCCGCCCCTTTTGCGCGGAAAAATCAGATTTTCCATGTTTTTCCAGTGTAAAGGCGGCCGCATTGCTTGCAATCGGGCGGAAATTCGTGTAAAATTGTCGGCAGAGTTTACCAAAGGAGCGATACACCATGAAGAAATTTTTCGCTGCGGCGCTGGTGCTGAGCATGCTGACCGTCCTTCTGAGCGGCTGCATGTGCCAGGTCGCCGATACGACGTTTCAGCTTGACGGCAGCGGCACGGTCGAGGCCAAGTTCGGCTTTTCCGAGGAAATGGTCAACGCGATGGACATGCGCGCCGAGATGACCGAAAACGGCTTTTCCTACTTCCGCTACAACGGTCACGGCTACTACGGCGACCAGGCGAGCGAGTCGTTTGCCGACGCCGATGAATTCAACGCGATCTTTGCCGAGGTCTCCGCGGAGATCTCTGAGGTGAGCGGCGCGGCCACCCCCGGCAAGGTGACGCTCTCCGTTGCCGATGACGGGGGGCTGACGCTGACGGTGCAGAATTCTCAAGCCGACCGCCGCGGCGCGATCAAGCAGGAACTTGCCGAGCAGCTGCCCGATTATTCCGACGAGCAGCTCGACGCGCTGCTTGAGGACATGGTGATGACCTACCGCTTCGCCTTCCCCGAGGCGCTTGTGGACTACAACGACGGCACGGGCGTCACGGTGGAGGAAAATGTCGTCACGGTCGACTATCTCACGCTGGAAGCGGGCACGTACCGCTTTACGACCTCTGAAACCGAGAGCCTGCATCAGCGTCAGCTCGGCACCGTGACGCAGGAGAGCATTCCCGCAAGCGGCACGGCCTACATGCGCCGCCAGACCATTGAACTCGACGGCAAGGACGTCACACTCCAGACCTATGCGCTGCCAGGCAGCAACGGCGGCGAGACGAACTACGTCCGCCTGCGCGACATCGCCTCGCTCCTGAACGGCACGAACGCGCAGTTCGGCGTGGACTGGGACGGCAATGTCATCATCGTACCGGATGAAGCCTATAAGCCAAACGGCACGGAGATGCGATCGCCGTTTTCCGGTGACCGCCGTTATCAGAAGGCCGACGCCAAGACCGTGATCTACGGCGAGAGCATCCCGTTCACCGCGATTTTGCTGACCGACGATCAGGGCGGCGGCTACACGTACTACAAGCTGCGCGACCTCGGCAAGGTGCTGAACTTCAACGTCGGCTGGTCCAACAGCCGCGGAATCTATATTGAGAGCAACCACCCTTACGGGGGCTAACGCCTTCAAAAAAGCGGCCTTTGGGCCGCTTTTTTGAGTGGGAGCTTTGCAGGCCGCTGCGTGCATAATTCGCCCGCCGCAGGCGGGTGAATTCCACACTTGCGGCCTGAGAAGTGTTTTTTCTGACGCGCGTGTCGTCAGAAAAAACGATTAAAATTTATTTCGAGCCTGCGGGCTCGAAACTCTGCGAGGCTTAGAAAGAGGACTTCCGAATGGAAGTCCTCTTTCTTATTATATTGAAAAAGTCTTGTCGGGTCCACAGGGGCGAAGTGCGGTAAAACCTTTTCAAAAAAACGGCGAAGCCGCTTTTTTGATTTAGTTGAGCTTGAGGTGTTTCTGCATGACGCCGAGGAGGGGGATGCCGAGGACATAGCAGGCGACGGCTTCGCCGAGGCCGACGGTGAGGGCGTTGTAGAAGAACGCGGGCGGGAAGCCGCTGCCGACGCCCGCCTCCTCCCACGCGATCAGCGCGCCGATGAGGATGGCGTTGCAGAGCACAGGCGGCAGCGCCGCGGTCCACTTATTGCGGCAGCGGGCGGTGAGGAGCGCCGCGAGCAGCGTGGCCGCCGAGCCGACGATCATGTCGAGCGGACCGTAGGGGCTCAGGATGTTCGAGAGCACGCAGCCGATGAACAAGCCCCAGCTCGCCTCGGGCATCAGAAACGGCAGGACCGTCATCGCCTCGGAAAAGCGGAGCTGGATGGGGCCGTAAGCAAGGTTCAGGGCGTTGGAGAGCATCGTCAGCGCGACGTAGATGGCCGCGATGAGCGCGCAGCGGGTGAGCTTTTTGGTGTCAAAGTGCATGGGGCGGGTTCCTTTCTGAAATCATGCGGGCGGTGGGTGGAAAATGGGATGAAAAATACGTTGCGGGCGGCCAAAACAGGCCGCCCGCAGCGGTTTTTACAGAAGCTCGGTCAAGTGCAGGTGCCTGACGACCTCGGCGCAGCGGGGGCAGAGGCCCTCGGCGTTCGCTTCGAGCGAGTGCTTCCAGCAGCGCGGGCACTTCGTACCGGCAGCGTTGTCGACCTTGACGGCGAGCGCGTCGCCGACGGCCAGCTCCACCTTGGAGACGATGAAGATATCGGCCAGCGCCTCGGGGTTCTCGTCGGCGAAGAAGCGGTCGCTCTCGGGCACGGTCAGGTGCACGTCGGCCTCAAGGCTCTTGCCGATGACCTTGGCCGCGCGCGCCTCTTCGAGCGCGCCGTTGACCACGGTGCGCACTTCGATGATGCGGTCCCAGCGCGCCATGGTCTCGCCGTCGAGCGCGTAGGCGGTGAAGGGCTTGTTCATCTCGTTGAGCACGACATTGCGCGCGTCGTCGTCGCCGGTGTGCGGCATGGCGAGCCAGATCTCGTCGCAGGTGAAGGCGAGGATCGGCGCAAAGAGCTTGGCGAGCGTGTGGAGCGTGAGGTACAGGGCGGTCTGCGCGCTGCGGCGGGTGGCGCTCTCCGCACCCTCACAGTACAGGCGGTCCTTGACGATATCAAGGTAGAAGCTCGAAAGCGTGTTCACGCAGAAGTCGTTCACCGCGTGGGTGATGATGTGGAACTCATAGTCGCAGTAGGACTGCTCGGCCTTCTCGATGAGCTCGTTGAGCTTTGTGAGGAGCCAGCGGTCGAGCACCGGCATATCCTCGCTCTTCGTCAGCTTTTCGGGGTCGAAGTCGACAAGGTTGTCGAGCATGAACTTGCAGGTGTTGCGGAACTTGAGGTAGTTCTGGCTGAGCTGCTTGAAGATCTCCTTCGAGCAGCGGACGTCCGCGTGATAGTCCGCGCTGGCGGCCCACAGACGCAGGATATCCGCGCCGTTCTCGTTGAACACGTCCGCGGGATCGACGCCGTTGCCAAGGCTCTTGTGCATGGCCTTGCCCTCGCCGTCGACCGTCCAGCCGTGGGTAACGCACTCCTTGAACGGCGCGCCCTGACCGAAGGCACCGACAGCCGTCAGCAGCGACGACTGGAACCAGCCGCGGTACTGATCGAGACCCTCGAG
>CALAAN010000409.1 GCA_937884915.1 uncultured Oscillibacter sp. | reverse complement strand
GGCGGAAAAGCGCCTGTATGCCAGTATAGGCGGCGAGGGCGCAGAGCGTGAAAAGGGCGCGGAGAATTCTCCGCGCCCTTTTGGGGTTCAATATTGACTTACTGCATCAGCTGCGCGACCATGTCGGTGTACGCGCTGGGATCCTCGAGCGGCAGACCTGCGATGAGGTTCGCCTGATCGTAGAGGATCTTGGCGTACAGCGCCGCCTTGTCGCGGTCCGTCGCCATCGCCGCGGCCATCGCCTTGACCGCCGGATGATCGACATTCAGCTCGAGGATGCGCTCGGCCTTGATGGGCTCGGGCATCTGGAAGTTCTTGAAGTACTTCTCCATCTCGAAGCTGAAGCCCTCGCCCGCCGTCAGGCAGACGGGATGGGTCTTCAGGCGGTGCGAGACTCTGGCCTCCTTGATCTTGTCGCCGAGCGTCTCCTTGACGAACTGCATAAGCTCGGCGCTCTCGCTGTCGTCCTTGTGCTCCTCCTCGCCGCCGAGCTCAAGGTCGCCGTCCACGATGGAGCGGAACGGCTTTTCGTCGTAGTTCATCAGCGCCTGCAAAACGAACTCGTCCGTCTCGCCGGTCAGGTACAGGACCTCGTAGTCCTTGTCCTTCAGAAGCTCGGTCTGCGGGAGCTTGTCCACGGCGGCGATGCTCTCGCCCGCGGCGTAGTAGATGCACTTCTGGTCCTCCTTCATGCGCTCGACGTACTCTTTAAGCGTCGTGAGCTTCTTCTGCGTGGAGGAGTAGAACATCATCAGGTCCTTGAGCGAATCCTTGCGGCTCTCGCCGCCGTCGCTCACGATGCCGTAGCCGATCTGGCGGCCGAAGTTCTCGTAGAATTTCTCATAGCCCTCGCGATCTTCCTTGAGGAACTTTTCAAGGTCGGCGCGGACTTTCTTTTCGAGGTTCTGGCCGATGACCTTGAGCTGGCGGTCGTGCTGCAAAAGCTCGCGGGAGATATTCAGGCTCAGATCCGGCGAGTCGACCACGCCGCGCACAAAGCGCAGATAGTCGGGCAGGAGCGAATCGCACTTGTCCATGATGAGAACGCCCGCGGAGTAGAGCTGCAAGCCCTTTTCATAGCCCTCGGTGTAGAAGTTGAACGGGCGCGACGACGGCACGAACAGCAGCGCCTTATAGGTCACGCTGCCCTCGGCCGAGACGGTGATCGTGCGCTGGGGCTTGTCGAATTCGTGCGTCAGCTCGGAATAGAACTTGTTGTACTCCTCGTC
>CALAAN010000408.1 GCA_937884915.1 uncultured Oscillibacter sp. | reverse complement strand
ACCGCCGTCGTCTACCGGCAGGGCAGCGCGCTGACGTTCAACTTCGCCGCCGGCACCGTTGCCGACCAGAACGACCGCCAGTACAGCGGCGCAGCCATCGTGCGCGGCGACGTTGTGTTCCTGCCGCTCGACCTTCTGACGCAGTTTTTCTCGCTCGACTACAGCTACACGCGCGTGACCTACGGGTATTTGGTCCGCGTCAAGAGCGACACGGTCGTGCTCTCGGACGCGAAGTTTATCGATGCCGCGGCCATGTCCATGGAGCAGCGCTACAACGAATACATGAAAACGCACAGCGAGTCAAACGATCCCGACAACACGCCGGACCAGAACGCCGACGGCGACCGCGACCTCGTCTGCCTTGTACTGCGCGTGACGGGTGAGGAGAGCGCGAACGCCCTGCTCGACACGCTCGCAAGCGACAGTGCAACCGCGACGTTCCTCTTCTCGGAGGAGCAGCTTTCCTCTCTCGGCGATCTGCTGCGCCGCGTCGTCATCAGCGGCAGTGCCGCCGCGCTGCGCATCGACGCCTCCGGCGGCGGCTCGCGGACGGTCAGCGCAATCGAGCGCGCAAACGATGCGATCTGGGCTGCATGCAACAAAAAAACACGGCTCGTCGCACTTTACGGCGCGTCGGCGGAAACACTGCGAGTCGTGCGCGCCGCAGGCTACTGTCCCATTGATTTCGATCTCGATTACAGCGGCGGCCTGCCCACTGCGGCGCGCGCTGCCAGCAGCGTCGCGCGTCAGGCGCGTTCCGGCATCTGCATCGCCTATCTCGGCACCGACACCGCCGTGCATGAGGATTGGAGCTCGCTGCTTTCGCGTCTTCGCTCGTCCTCGCGCCTCATCACGGCGCTCAACGAGCTTGCGGTCATCACAAAGGATGCGTGACGGTTTTACAAATTGTTCAGGAAAAGCGCACTGTTTCGCGTATAATAAACAATAACACAGAAGAAAGACACACGCTTGTGTGAAGGAGGAAACCAGCATGGCACGCAATATTCTTGTCGTGGAGGACGACAACAATATTTCCAACCTCATCAAAATGTATCTCGACAAGGAGGGCTTCGACGTCCGCATCGCCGCCGACGGCGGCAAGGCCGTGGAGGAATTCAAGGAAAAAGAGCCCGACCTTGTGCTGCTCGACGTGATGCTCCCCGTACTCGACGGCTGGGGCGTATGCGCCAAGATCCGCGAGACGTCCAAGTGCCCGATCATCATGCTCACCGCCAAGGGCGAGGTCAACGACCGCATTCACGGCCTTGAGATGGGCGCGGACGACTATGTTGTCAAGCCCTTTGAGATGAAGGAGCTGCTCGCGCGCATCAACGCTGTGCTGCGCCGCAGCGAAATTCCGGAGGATACACACAAGCGGCTTGTCTTCGACAAGCTCATCATCGACCTCGACTCCTACGAGCTGATCGTCGACGGCAAAAAAATTGACACGCCGCCCAAAGAGCTGGAGCTTCTCTACCACCTCGCCGCCACGCCGAACCGTGTTTACACGCGCAACCAGCTGCTTGACGAGGTGTGGGGCTTCGACTACTTCGGCGACTCGCGCACGGTGGATGTGCACGTCAAGAGATTACGTGAAAAGGTCGAAAATGTCAGCGACCAATGGGCGCTCAAGACCGTCTGGGGCGTCGGATATAAATTTGAAGTGAAGTAATTCAGTATGCCGGAAGAAAGCAAAGAGAAAACACAGAAAAAGCGCTGGACGCTCAAAAAAGTCAAGACCCGCTGCCGCACGATTTACTGGCAGAACTTTCTGCTCACGGCAAGCGTCGTCATGCTGACGCTGGCGCTGCTCGGCAGCGCGTTCTTCGCGCTGACATATTCCTACGCCATCGACGAGCGCAGCGAGCAGATGCAGAGCAAGGCGACCGTCGTGTCGCACATGGTGTCGTCGTATATGGAAAACGGCTCGCTCACAGGGCTGCGCGAGCTGGCGGATTTTGCCTCGAACGTGACGGACGCAGAATTTCTCATCTGCAACACGGACGGCAATCTGCTGCTGACGACCGATACCACGCTCGCCAACCGCGTGCTGACCGTGCCGAAGGACGTGGCCGAGGGCGCGATGAGAGACGAAGAATACGCTGTACGCACCACGCTTGGTGGCATTTACGAGGACACGCACTTTGTCGTCGGCGTGCCGATCGTAAGCGAGGGTGCGACCGTCGGATTCGTGCTGGCGGTGACCGGTGCGCGGGCGCTGACGACGATGTGGCGCACATTTATCGGATTGTTCTTTATGACGGCGGTGACGGTGCTGCTGCTTTCATTCGTCGTGAGCGCGTGGGTCAGCATGCGCCAGTCGCGCCCCATCCACGAGATGGCGGAGGCGACGCGGCGTTTCGCCGAGGGCAACTTCGACGTGCGCATGCACAACTACGAGGGTGTGACGGAGATTTCCGAGCTTGCCGAGTCGTTCAACAACATGGCAGATTCCTTGCAGGAGACCGAGCGCCAGCGCCGCGAGTTCATTGCGAATGTCTCCCATGAGTTAAAGACCCCGATGACGACCATCGCGGGCTATACCGACGGCATCCTGGACGGCACGATCCCGCCCGAGCAGGAAAAGCAGTATCTGCGCATCATCTCGGATGAGGCGCGGCGCCTGTCCCGTCTCGTGCGCCGCATGCTCGAGGTCTCGCAGCTCCAGTCGCGCGACCTGACACGCACGAAGGCGCCGTTCGACGTGTGCGAGAGCATGCGCCGTGTACTCATCTCAATGGAGAAGAAGATCACCGACCGCGGGCTCGATGTCGACGCCGACATTCCCGACAGCGGCATCATGGTGCTCGGCGACAACGACCTCATCACGCAGGTCATCTACAACCTGCTCGAAAACGCGACAAAATTCGCCCGCAAAGGCTCCGCGCTCTACCTCGGCGTGACGACGCTCAACGGCAAGGCACTGATCTCGGTCCGCAACGAGGGTGAGACCATCCCCGCCGAGGAGATCCCGCTGCTGTTCGAGCGCTTCCACAAGAGCGACAAGTCCCGCTCGGAGGATAAGGACGGCGTGGGTCTCGGCCTCTACGTGGTCAAGACCATTCTGGATCAGCACAAGGAGCACATCACCGTCACGAGCGAAAACGGCCTGACGACGTTCACGTTCAGCGTGACTCTCGCCGGCGGGCAGGCCGCACAGTAAAGTCCCCATCAGGAGAAACAAACACTATGGATCACGAAAATCAGGATATTCCCCAGAGCGGGCAGGGCAATGATCCGCGCGAGGTCGTGCTGCGCTATGAAGCGCCTGTCACGCCCATCGTGGAGCGCTACATTCAGCCCACACCGCTGCCCGGGCAGCCGAAAAAGAACGTGCCACGCAAAAAGAGAAAGGGACTCAAAATTTTCCTTTTCTGCATGCTCGGACTGCTCATCGTCAGCGGCATCGTTACGGCGCTGTGGCTCGGCGGCGCGTTCGGCGGCTACCATTCCTATCACGACGATGATTTCGAGCAGCGCCATAACGAGGATTATTACGACAGCACCGACAGCGGCGAGACGACCATCAAGCGCCTGCCCAACACCGATAAAGTCAAGCTCCGCTACAACGAGAGCCACGGCGAGGCACTGACGATCCAGGAGATCTACCAGAAGGTCAATCCCTCCACCGTCACGGTGCTCACCGGCAACCGCGACGGCAGCGCCATGGTCGGCACGGGCGTCATCTTCACCGAGGACGGCTTCATTCTCACGAACGCCCACGTCATCGCTGGCGGCTCGGAGTGCTACGTCGTGCTCGACACGGGTGAGGATTACCGCGCGTGCCTTCTGGGGCTCGATGAAGAAAAGGACCTCGCCGTCATCAAGATTGCGGCCAGCGGCCTTCCCGCCGCGGAGTTCGGCGACTCTGACGCGCTGACGGTCGGCGATCCGGTGTACGCCATCGGCAACCCGCTCGGCGTGGAGCTGCGCGGCACGCTGACCGACGGCATCGTTTCCGCCATCAACCGCGACGTTCTGGTCGACGGCGTCAATATGACACTGATCCAGACGAACGCCGCGCTCAACAACGGCAACTCCGGCGGCCCGCTGATCAACGTGTACGGTCAGGTCGTCGGCATCAACACGATGAAGATGGGTTCGTCCTCCACCACGAGCGTGGAGGGGCTCGGCTTCGCCATCCCCATCTCCTCGACCGCGTATATGATCAATGACCTGATCGCCTACGGCGAGGTACATGGCGAGGTGATGATCGGCATTTCGGTGAAACCCGCCCCTGTCACGGCGGAAAACGGCGAGAGCGCGCTTCTCGTGATGGAAGTCACGCCTGATGGCCCTGGCAACGAGGCCGGCATTCAGGAGGGCGATCTTATTGTAGAGGCCGACGGCGAAGCGTTGACGAAGTCCACCGACCTTCTGCGCGTCCGCCGCCGCCATGAAGCGGGTGAAACGCTGAAACTGCTCGTCGAGCGTGACGGCAGACGCTTCACCGCAGACGTTGTCTTACGCGAAAGCGACACATGAGGAATATACTATGAAGAAAAAGCAATTTGCGCTCGGCTCACTGCTCCTCGGCGCCGCCTCCTGGCTGTGCCTGCGGGGATTGCAGCACATCGAGCGCCGCATGAAAAAGAAACAGCAAAAGTAAAAAAATAACGATTCCCGTCCGACGGAAGGTTCCGCCGGACGGGGATCGTTTTGTATTCTGCATCAGCGCTGCTTTTTCTGGTCGTCCCGTGCCTTTCATATTGTAGGTGCTGTCAAGATTTATGCGCAAAAAGATTTGCAGACTCCGGCTGAATGAAGTCAGCCGGCAATAGAGGCGTCGTCCAGAGCCGCCTCCAGATGCTTCATATTCATGTACTTCTTGTTGC
>CALAAN010000407.1 GCA_937884915.1 uncultured Oscillibacter sp. | reverse complement strand
CGAAAAGAAGATGCAGCCCGCGCCGTTTTTCCCGCTGAGGACGGGCTCTTCCCATTGGTGCAGCATCGCGCGGGCGACGACTAAGCCCGCGGGCATGCGGCAAACGCCGCCCGCTTTTTCCTCCGTGCGCTCCGCGCCGCAGCGGCGGGGGCAGATCTCGCAGCGCATCAGTCGCCCGTGCCCTGACCGTTGAAGTCGGGGCCGAGGTCGCCGAGCATCCAGTGCTTGCGGCACAGGCCGATGTACTGGTCGTTCGCGCCGATGACGACCTGCGCACCCTCTTTGAGCACGCGGCCCTTTTCGTCAAAGCGCGCGTTGAACGCGGCCTTTTTGCCGCACCAGCAGATGGTTTTGACCTCTTCTAATTTGTCGGCCATGACGAGCAGCTCGTAGCTGCCGGGGAAGAGGTCGCCCTTGAAGTCGGCGCGCAGCCCGTAGCAGAGGACCGGGATGCCGCAGTCGTCGACGAGATGGACGAGGTACAAGACCTCCTCCTTCGTCAAAAACTGCGCCTCGTCGACGATGATGCAGGCGTTTTTTTTGAGCTCCTCCTCGTCCATCTGCCGCATCTCGTGGAAGTAGACGCAGGGATATTCAAGGCCGATACGCGAGTGCACCATGTGGTCGCCGTCGCGCGTGTCGAGCTGGGGCTTGCAGAGAAGCGTCTTCTGCCCGCGCTCTTCGTAGTTGAAGCGCGCCATCAGCGCGTTGGCCGTCTTGCTCGAGCCCATCGCGCCGTATTTGAAGTAAAGCTGTGCCATGGTCGTTGTTCTCCCTCTCTTATTGCAGCCGCGCGCGAACGGGCGCGGCAAATTTCTTGAATGCGGTGGGAATGGCGGCGGCGTCGAACGACGCGGCGTCCGCCCAGAATAGATTGTCGTTTTCGCCCGTCACGTCGGCGAAATAGCCCTTCATGTCCCACTCGATATGGGTGAAGATGTGCTTTGCGCTGCCCGCGGGTTCGACGGACTTTGCCGAAAGTCCCATCTGCGCGAGCGCAAGCGAGACGCCTGCTTCATCGAGATTCCCCAAAACGCTCGGGAATTCCCAGAGCGAGGCGAGAAGCCCCGTGTCCGCGCGCTTTCGCAGCGCGGCCTTGCCGTCTTGGAAGAGTAGCAGCACGGTGCGTTCTTCGATCTTGCGCGCCTTTTTCTTCGCGCGCACGGGTAAAACTTCAGTGAGGCCGTTTTTATACGCCTCGCACATCGTGCGCGCGGGGCAGATCTCGCACTTCGGCGCGCCGTTCGGCAGGCACACCGTCGCGCCGAGGTCCATCATCGCCTGATTGTACGCGCCCGGGCGATGTAAGTCGATGGCGTCGTTGAGATGCGCGGTGAATTGCTTTCGTACCTTCGCGTCCATGATGTCGTCGGCGCAGCCGCTGACGCGCGCGGCGACACGCAGCAGATTTCCGTCCACCGCGGCGACCGGCTCGCCGAAGTTGATCGAGGCGATGGCGGCGGCAGTGTAGTCGCCGATGCCCGGGAGCGTCTTGAGCGCTGCACAGGTGCGCGGCAGCTCGCCGCCAAAGTCGGAGACGATGACCTTCGCCGCCTTTTGCAGATTCCGCGCCCGCGAGTAGTAGCCAAGGCCCTCCCAGAGCTTCAAGAGCCGTTCTTCCGGCACGGCGGCCAGCGCCGCAGCGTCGGGCAGCTCTGCCATAAAGCGCTCAAAGTACGGGATGACCGCGCTTACGCGCGTCTGCTGGAGCATGATCTCCGAGACCCACGTGCGGTACGGCGTGACGACGCTGCGCCATGGCAGCGTGCGGCCGTTTACGTCATACCACGCGAGCAGCGGCGCGGTCAGCGCGTTTAAGTTTTCCCAATGTTCTGTCATCATATCATTTGTTGAAGCGCGCGGCGAAGCCGCAGCGGCGGCAGAGCTCTTCGGCGGGCTTCCGGCGAGAGAAGCCCTCGTGCAGAGCGCACGCGCGCGGGGAGCTCAGAATTTTGTCAAGCGGCTGGGTGAAGAGGTTCCCCAGCGCCATATCGCCCTCGTGGTCGAGGCAGCAGGGCACGACCGTGCCGTCACAGAGCACGCCAAGCTGGTCGCGCAGGCCGTAGCAGAACTGCGCGCCGGATTCGCCGGCGCCCAGATCGGGCCAGTCGAATTTGCCCGCGCGCTCCAGATACAGGTGGTCGCGCAGAAGAAAGCTGCCGTTTCGCATCTCGGGCCAGTTGCTCCCCGTGCGGGAGCGCAGAAAGTCGAGAATTTCGCCGTTGCGCGCGTCCGCGCCGCCGTCGTTCCAGAGGCGCAGCGCGACGATGACGCCTTTTTTCGCGGCCTGCTCGGCGAAGTCCCAGACCTGCGTCAAATACGCGAGCTCCTGTTCGTCCGCGCCGTCGTTTCCCTCAAAGCTGTGGAGCGAAACGCTGATCTTGTGCAGGCTCTCGGCGGCAAGCAGCTCATCGGAACACTTTTGGAGCAGCGTGCCGTTCGTCGTGATGCAGATCTTCATGCCCCGTGCCCTGGCGAGGGCGAAGAGCGCTGGCAGCTCGGGGTGCAGCAGCGGCTCGCCCATCACGTGCAGATAGACGTACTGCACATACCCCTCGAGCCGCGAGAGGACGAGGTCAAATTCGGAAGCCGACATCGTGCGCGGCGCGCGCTTCGTCTTGGGGCAGAAGGAGCAGGCGAGGTTACAGCAGTTCGTGATCTCGACATAGGCTTTTTTCAGCATCGCGCGGCTCCTTTCATGAGGTCAGGGGATAGATTCAAATATTTTACCATATCCGCGCGATTTTGCAAAGCCTTTTCCCCTTGCGCCGCGCCGCGGCGTCTGCTATAATCCTACAAGCAAACTTCCATCCTCCACAGCGAAAGGAGAAACCGCATGACCGTCACGTTTATCGCCCACAGCGCGTATCTTGTCGAATGGGACAAGTTCTACACGCTGTTTGACTACACCTACGAGCCCGACTACACGGGCGCGCTGCCGGAATTGAACCCCGACAAGCCCTTGCTCGTCTTTGCGAGCCACAGCCACGAGGACCACTTCGACGCCAGGGTGTTCACACTTTTGGAAAAGTATCCCGACACGCGCTTTTTCGTCTCGCGCGACACGCGCCTCACCGAGCGCAAGAGGCAGTGGCTGAACATCTCCGACGAGGCCTTTGCCCGCACGACCGTTCTGCGGCCCGACAGCATCCTGCTCACCGACGTCGCGGGCGAGGACCTGAGCATCCGCGCCATCAAGTCGACGGACATCGGCAACGCCTACCTTCTGCGCGCTGAGGGGAAGATGGTCTACCACGGGGGCGATCTCAACTGGTGGAACTGGGAGAGCGAGGGCAAGGCCTACTGCAACAACATGACCGTCCACTATCACGCAGCCATTGAAAAGCTCGCCTCCGCCGTGCGCAACGAGGCGACGGACAACGGCATCGCGCCCGAGATC
>CALAAN010000406.1 GCA_937884915.1 uncultured Oscillibacter sp. | reverse complement strand
AGCCTGAGACTGCCAATCTAAGCCTTTCTCTTGGGGTTCCAAAGGGGATATTCTCTTTTGCGAAAGAGAATATCCCCTTTGATCCGTCCCCCTGCGCGGCGCAGGGAATTATGTGCAGCGCTGTCGCGCTGCTTTTATTCGATTCCTTATAAGTAAGGAATAACCATCGACGCAACGAGCGATAAGATCATCACCGCGACCAGCAGGATCGCGACGGCTCTCGTCTTCTTATTCATGGGGTTCCTCCCTTTCTACGATTTTCCTGATGCCCTTTTCCGCCTTGGCGCGCGGGAGCATCACCTCGCGGCCGCAGCGCGTGCATTTGAGCTTGATGTCCATGCCCACGCGCGTCACGAGCCAGAGCTTTTCGCCGCAGGGATGCGGCTTCTTCATTTCGACAATATCGTTCAACCTCAGGTCCATGTGCTCACCCCTTGATCGCTTCCCAGTACTGCGCGGCGGCGCGCTCGACCTTGTTGTCGCCGTAGTGATAGTACTGCACGTTTTTGAGCTCGTCGGGCAGATACTGCTGCTTCACCCAATGGTTCGGGTAGGCATGCGGGTACTTGTAGTTCTGCCCCTGTGCGCCGCCGGTCGAGTCGGCGTGGACATTCTGGAGGCAGCGCGGGAAGTTGCCGCTCTTGCCCGCCTTCACGTCCGCCCAGGCCGCGCCGATGCCCTCGATCACGCTGTTGGACTTCGGCGCGGTGGCGAGCAGCACCGCCGCCTGCGCCAGCGGCAGCTGCGCTTCGGGAAGGCCGAGCTGCATCGCCGTGTCGACGCAGGCCTTGACAATGGCGATGGCCTGCGGATAGGCCATGCCGACGTCCTCGCTCGCCGAGCACAAAAGCCGACGGCACGGGGTCACCAGATCGCCCGCCTCCAAAAATCTTGCGAGGTAGTGGAGCGCCGCATCGGGGTCGCTGCCGCGCAGCGACTTCATCAAAGCGCTCGCGCAGTCGTACATCGCGTCGCCGCCCTTGTCATAGCGCATGGCGCTGCGCTGCGCGACCTGTAAAGCATCTTCGCTTTTCAGTAAAAGCTCGCCGTTCGTGACGTCCGCCGCCTCATATAAAAGCTCGCACGCGCTCACGGCCTTGCGCACATCGCCGCCGCACTGCTGCGCGATGACACGCGGCACATTGTCCTCCCAGGAAAGCGGCAGCTCGCTGCGCTCCTTCAAAATGCCGAGCGCACGCTCGACTGCGGGGATCGTCTCCTCCGCGCTGACGTTTTTGAACTCAAACACCGTCGAGCGGGATAAAAGCGCGCCGTAAACGTAGAAATACGGGTTCTCCGTCGTCGACGCGATCAGCGTGATGGAGCCGTTTTCCATGAACTCAAGCAGGCTCTGCTGCTGCTTTTTGTTGAAATACTGAATCTCATCGAGGTAGAGCAGAATGCCGCCCGGCGCCATCATCGTACCGACGTCGGAGATGATGCTCTTGACGTCCTGCAAACTCGCGGTCGTCGCGTTCAGGCGATACAGTGTCTTGTTCGTGCGGTTTGCGATGATGTTCGCGATGGTCGTCTTGCCCGTGCCGGACGGGCCGTAGAAGATCATATTCGCGCTCGAGCCGGACTCGATGAGCCGGCGCAGCAGCGCGCCCTTTCCCAATAAGTGCTTCTGCCCGACGACCTCGTCGAGCGTCAGCGGGCGGATCTCATCCGCCAAAGGTCTCTTTTCACTCATATCAGTTGTTCCTGCTGCATTTTTCCGCGTCGATCGCCAGCACGACCATCAGCGCGCCCAGCGCGTCCCGCGGGTCGGCGACGTCGATGACGTAGGTGTCCGTCCAGTGAAAAAGCTCCTTCGTGATGGTCGCGATGCAGCCGCGCGAGGCGCTGTCGATCGTGTAGTCCCACTCCATAAAGCTGCCGTTCACTTCCCAGTCGCTGCACTCAAGCGTGAAGCGCGGAGTGAAGAACGTGAACTCCTTGCAGATGCAGCCATAGTACTGCTCGCCGATGTAGAGCTCAAACTTGGGCAAAAACGTCAGCACGCGCTGCTGCACAGTGCCGATGTGCTCGCCCGCGGCGTTCAGAATATGCAGGCAATGCCCCCAGGCGAGCTTGCCTTCGACCGTGAAGACGGTGTTTCCGTCCTCGTCGTAGATATCGTAGCTGTCGAACCACGAAAAAAAGCGCTGCTTGAATAGTAGGCGCATCGCACAGGCCTCCTTTTTCACAGATGGAACGATTATAGCAC
>CALAAN010000405.1 GCA_937884915.1 uncultured Oscillibacter sp. | reverse complement strand
GCGTGTGCAACGGCTTCCAGGCGCTCATCAAGCTCGGTCTCGTTCCCTATGGCAAGATCATGGACACCGACGCTGACTTCCCGACGCTGACCTACAACGTCATCGGCCGCCACCAGTCGCGCCTTGTCCGCACGCGCGTGTGCTCCAACAAGTCTCCGTGGCTTGCGGGTACGAAGGTCGGCGACATTTACACCGTGCCCATTTCGCACGGCGAGGGCCGCTTCCTCGCATCCGAAGAGCTTGTCAAAAAGCTCGCCGAAAACGGCCAGATCGCCACGCAGTATGTAGACCTTGACGGGTATGCTACAATGGATGCAGCATTCAACCCCAACGGCTCGATCTGCGCCATCGAGGGCATCACCTCGCCCGATGGCCGCGTATTCGGCAAGATGGGGCACACCGAGCGCATCGGCAAGGAGCTTTACCGCAATGTCCCCGGGCAGTATGAGATGGAGCTGTTCACCTCTGCCGTGCGCTATTTCAAGTAATTTTAAGAAGAGAGGAGCAGACCCCAATGGCTTACTATTATCCCGAACCGTCTCACACGTTCAGCGAATATCTGCTCGTCCCCGGCTACACGTCCGAGGACTGCATTCCTGACAACGTCTCGCTCAAAACGCCCCTCGTGCGCTACCGCAAGGGGCAGGAGGAGTGCCCCATCAGCCTGAATATCCCGATGGTCTCGGCCATCATGCAGTCGGTGTCGAACGACACGCTGGCCATCGCGCTGGCAAAAGAGGGCGGCCTTTCGTTCATCTTCGGCTCCCAGTCCATCGAGAGCGAGGCCGAGATGGTGCGCCGCGTGAAGAGCAATAAGGCGGGCTTTGTGCCGTCGGCCTCGAACCTGACAAGCGAGCACACGCTGGCTGACGTGCTGGCCCTCAAGGAGAAAAATGGCTTCTCGACCGTCGCCATCACCGAGGATGCGACGCCTAACGGAAAGCTCCTCGGTATCGTGACGAGCCGCGACTACCGCGTGAGCCGCATGAGCACCGATTTGAAGGTGCGCGAGTTCATGACCCCGCGCGAAAAGCTCGTCACCGCCCCCGCGTCGACCACGCTCAAGGAGGCCAACGACATCATCTGGGAGCATAAGCTCAACGCGCTGCCCATCGTGGATGAAAACGACCACCTGCTCTACTTCGTCTTCCGCAAGGACTACGCCGAGCACAAGGAACACCCCCTCGCGCTCCAGGATGACAAGAAGCGCTACCTCGTCGGCGCGGGCATCAACTCCCGCGACTACGCCGAGCGCATTCCCGCGCTCGTGGAGGCCGGTGCGGACGTGCTGTGCATCGACTCGTCCGAGGGCTACTCCGTCTGGCAGAAGAAGGTCATCGACTACGTGCGCGCGAACTACGGTAATACCATCAAGATCGGCGCGGGCAACGTCGTCGACCGCGACGGCTTCCGCTTCCTCGCCGAGAGCGGCGCGGATTTTGTCAAAGTCGGCATCGGCGGCGGCTCGATCTGCATCACGCGCGAAACGAAGGGCATCGGCCGCGGTCAGGCCACCGCGCTCATCGAGGTGAGCGCCGCGCGCGACGAATACTTCCGCGAGACCGGCGTGTACGTCCCCATCTGCTCCGACGGCGGCATTGTGCATGACTATCACATGACGCTCGCGCTCGCCATGGGCGCGGACTTCCTGATGCTGGGCCGCTATTTTGCCCGCTTTGACGAATCGCCGACGAACAAGCTGCTTGTCAACGGCGTGTACGTCAAGGAATACTGGGGCGAGGGCTCGAACCGCGCGCGCAACTGGCAGCGCTACGACCTCGGCGGCAAGATGGGCCTTGCGTTTGAAGAGGGCGTCGACTCGTATGTCACCTACGCGGGCTCCTTGCAGGATAACGTCGCCCGCAGCCTTTACAAGGTCAAGTCGACCATGTGCAACTGCGGCGTGACGACGATCCCCGACCTCCAGAAGAACGCGAAGCTCACGCTCGTGTCCGCCACCAGCATCGTCGAGGGCGGCTATCACGACGTTACCCTCCGCGCCACGAACACCAGCAACAACTAAACATCCCCAAGAACAACAAAAAGCGGTTCCCAAACGGGAACCGCTTTTTTTATGGCTGGATTATTTGCGGAACGTTACGCACGCCTGCGAGGCCGTCTTGCCGTCTGGTTTGACGATGCCGATGCGGCAGGTGCCATCGTCGAGCGCCTTTTTGTAAACCGTCAGCTCTTCACCTTCGAAGCACGGCGTCGAATAGTGCAGCTCGACCGACCGGATCTGACCGCTGGCAAGCTCCTTGGCCGTGAAGCAGTCGAGAAGCAATCGCACGTAGGCCACATTGTTCATGTGGTGGCCGAGGTCAATGTCCGTCGGCCGCACGGCGTAGTGCGAGAAGAGGTCGGCGTCCTCAAACTTTTCGTGGAAGCGCTGCAATTTATCAGAAATGGCCGTCTCAGCGGGGAAGGGGTAGTCCTTCGGAAAGCCCGAGTCGCCAAAGCGGATGATCTTCTGCTCCGGCCCTAAAATGGCCCACTCGGTCTTGCCGCGGGCAATGACCGTCTCGCCGCGCGAGAGCGTGTAGCTGCGGTACGTGCGCACATCGCGCTCGCTGCACGCTTCCGCCCACGTGCGCACCGTCAGCTCATCCATCAGGTACGCACGTGCAAAAAGGTCGACGCGCGTGTGGACCGTGAGCCAGAATTCACCCTTTTTCGCCATCGCGCTGCTGCCGACGCCCAGCATCTCCGCGTGCTGCGCAGCAATGCCCTGAAAGATCGTGAACGCCGACAGCGGCGACAGCGCGCCCGCTGCGTCGCAATAATCGGGGGTGACGGTAAGACTTTTTTCAAAAATGCTCTCCATGCAGTTCTCCTTTGAGGCTGTCGTTTTCTTAACGACAAGTATAACATGGAATTGATGATGCCTCAAGCGGGCAAATTTGACTGTTCGTTAAAATGTTACGCACATTGTTCCCTGCACCGTGCAGGGGATGCGGGATAAGGGGGATATTCTCTCACGTGAGAGAATATCCCCCTTAAACCCCCAAGAGAACGCAAGGGGCTCTGCCCCTTGACCCCGCCATTGCAAGCGAGCAGCTCGAAGAGCTGCAATGCTTGCCGATTGCACTGCCATGTGCGCGGCAAAGCCGCGTT
>CALAAN010000404.1 GCA_937884915.1 uncultured Oscillibacter sp. | reverse complement strand
ACGACAGGATGAAAGTACCCTGGCAGAAGGAGAGAAGCACGGGCGGCGAGACCGCTGTGCAGCTGCGCGGCGGCGGACGCAGCACATTCGGACGGCTTGAGAGCTATGTGCCGCTGCTGGACGGGGAGACGGCGCTGTACCGCGAGGTGCGCGAGGCGGTGCCGGTGGTGGACGCGGCCATCTGCAAGCTGATTAGGCTCACGGGCGGCGTGCGCGTGACGTGCGGCAATGAGCGGGCGGAGCAGGGCTTACAGCGCTTTTTACGCGAGGTGCCGGTGGGCAGAGGACAGAGGGGCATCAACGCGTTTCTGGACTGCTATCTCGATTCGCTACTGACCTGCGGGCGCGCGGTGGGCGAGATCGTGCCGGATGCGGAGGGGTGCGAGATCGCGGCGGTGCTGTGCGCGGACGTTTCGCAGGTGGAGGTGCGCGAGGGGGACAACCCGCTCGAATTCAGGCTCTGCGGCGTGGACAGCTGTGGGCGCAGCGTGCCGCTGGAGTATCAGGACCTGCTGCTCTTTACACCGCTCAACCCCGAGGCAGGGCACCCCTACGGCGTTTCGATGCTGCGGTCAATGCCGTACTTAACGGGGCTGCTGCTGAAAATTTACGACGCGATGGGGAAGAACTGGGACCGCTGCGGCAATGTGCGCTTTGCAGTGACATATAAGCCGCAGGACGGCGAGCTCGACCGCAGGGCGGCGCAGGAGCGTGCCGAGCAGATCGCCGAGGAATGGTCGAGGGCGATGCAGGAGGGCAGAAACGGCAGCGTGCGCGATTTCGTGTCGGTGGGCGACGTGTCGATCAAGGCCATCGGCGCGGACAACCAAATCCTCGACAGTGAGACGCCGGTGCGGCAGATCCTGGAGCAGCTGGTGGCGAAGACGGGGCTGCCGCCGTTCATGCTGGGGCTGAGCTGGTCGTCGACCGAGCGGATGAGCTCGCAGCAGGCGGATATGCTGACAAGCGAGATCACGGCGCTGCGGCGCACGCTCGAACCGGTCATCGACCGCATCTGCACGCTGTGGCTGCGGATGCACGGCTACGGCTGCCGCGCGGTGGTGGACTGGGAGGACATCAACCTGCAGGATGAGGTGGAGGAGGCCAAGGCGGCGCTCTATTTGCAGCAGGCGCGAAAGCTCAGGCAGGAAAATGACGAAGCGGAGGGGAAATGAGCATGGAAGTGAGAAAAGAGAGCAATGGTCTCAAAAACAGCATGGTGACGCGCGAGGAGCTTGCGATCATCAATCGGTTCACAAAGCGCGCGCTCAGAGAGGACGAGGTCTACACCTTTGCCGTGCGGCTGTGCGACAACGAGGTGGATCGGGACGGCGAGCGCTTTCCGCGCGCGACGCTCGAAGAGCTCGCCGAGCTGTTTGTGGGCAAGAGCGGCATTTTTGACCATGAATGGACGGCGAAGGGGCAGGCGGCGCGCATCTATCGCACGGAGATCGTGGAGGAAGAGGGCGTCTGCTCGCAGGGCGAGGGGCGCTGCTATCTCAAGGGCTATGCGTACATGCTGCGCGGCGGCGAGAACGACGCGCTGATCGCGCAGATCGAGGGCGGCATCAAAAAGGAAGTGAGCGTGGGGTGCAGCGTGGAAAGATGCGTGTGCTCCATCTGCGGCGAGGACATCAATATCTGCGCGCACAAAAAGGGCGAGGTGTACGGCGGCAAGGTGTGCTGCGCGGAGCTCGTAAATGCGCAGGACGCGTATGAGTGGAGCTTTGTGGCGGTGCCGGCGCAGCCGAAAGCGGGCGTTTTGAAGCGCTGCGGCGGAGAAGACGCGGGAACGCTCAAGATGCTCGTCAAGCGCCGCGGGTCGAGAGCGAACCAGAGGGAGCTTGAAAGCCTTGAAAAGCAGGCGGAGATCGGCAAGCGATACTTAAACGAGCTGCGCGGCGAGGTGAAACGGCTGATGCTCGTGTGCGAGCAGGAGGCGGACGGCGCGGCGATCGAGAAGCTCACGGAAAAGCTCGACGAGAGTGAGCTCAGGGCGATGGAGAGGCTGTATCGCGGGAAAATGGCGAAAAAACTGGGACTGCGCACGCAGCTCACCTATGGCGAGAAGGCGAAGGCGGCGGAGGACGAGAGCGACTTCCGCGTGTGAAAAGGGAACAAAAAGCAGCGGCGCTTTTTGGATAGAACATCAAATCAAGGAGGAACGGTATGAGCATTTCTTATGAGGGCATCGGCGAGTGGTGCGCGACGTTTGGCTGCGGCGCGGTCAGCGAGGGCGACATTGTGAAGGTGAGCGCGAACGGCACAGTGGGCAAGTGCACGGCGGGCGACGGCTTCTGCGGCGTGGTGCGCGCCGTCGCGCACGACGGCAAGGCCTGCACGGTGCAGATCGGCGGCCTGGCGAGCGTGAAGTACAGCGGCACGGCGCCCGCGGCAGGCTATGCCGAGCTGGTGGCGGACGGTTCGGGCGGCGTGAGCAAGCCGGGCGACAACCAGAGCGGCAGCAGCTATCTTGTGCTGAGCGTGGACAGCGCGGCGGGCAAGGCCGTCATCAAGCTTTAAGGAGGAGAAGGACAAATGGCTTATCAGTATGAAAATGTGAAGCTCGAAAAGGGCATGTACGGCCAGAACGGCAGAAGTTTTCTGAAGGTGCTCGAATCGCTCGACCCGAGCGAGAACTACAAGGGCACGGCGCTCGAGGGTCTGGACGCCTTTCAGCGCCAGCTCAAGCGCTTTGACATCCACGTCAAGGGCGCGGGCAGCGACATGGTGGAAAAGTTTTTCCACACGAGCGAAAGCTCTGTGTTGTTTCCGGAGTTTGTCTCCCGCGTGGTGCGTCAGGGCATGGAGAGCGACATCCTGCCTGACATCACCGCGACCGTGACGAATTTTGACGGTCTGGACTACCGCTCCATCGCGTCCGTTCCGACGGACGACGACAAGGAGCTCAAGCGCGTGGAGGAGGGCGCGAGCATCCCGACGACCAGTATCCGCACGCAGGAAAATCTTGTGAAGCTCCACAAGCGCGGCAGAATGCTGGTGGCATCCTATGAGGCCATCCGATTCCAGCGACTGGACCTCTTCTCTGTGACGCTGCGCCAGATCGGCGCGTACATCGCGCGCATGCACTTAAAGGACGCCATCGACGT
>CALAAN010000403.1 GCA_937884915.1 uncultured Oscillibacter sp. | reverse complement strand
GGCGACCACATCGACGCGATGCGCGCCGCCGCGCCGGAGAATCAGAAGAACATTCAGGACTATTTGTCCGCCTACTGCTTCGGCGATTTCTACACGAGGAAGTTTTTGACCGTCCCTGAGCGCGAGCTGCTGACGTTTTCGATTCTTGCCGCACAGGGCGGCTGCGAGCCGCAGGTGAAAGCCCACGTCGGCGGGAACGCCGCTGTCGGCAACGGGAAGGAAACGCTGCTCGCGGCGCTCACCGTGTGCCTGCCGTATATCGGCTTCCCGCGCACGCTGAATGCGCTCAGCTGCATCAACGAGGTCCTTCCGGAAGCGAAACAGTGAAAAATTTCAATAGTTAGGAGTGCAATAGAATGAAAACCTTAGTTGCCTATTTCAGCGTCAGCGGCCAGACCGCGAAGCTCGCCAAGACCATCGCCGGTGTGACCGGCGGCGACCTCTTCGAGATCGCGCCCGAGACGGCATACACCGCCGCGGACCTCGACTGGATGGATAAAAAGAGCCGCAGCACGATCGAGATGAAGGACCCCAAGAGCCGTCCCGCCATTGCGGCCAAGGTCGCGGACATGACGCAGTATGACACGGTGTTCGTGGGCTTTCCCATCTGGTGGTATCAGGCCCCGCGCATCATCGAGACGTTCCTCGAAAGCTACGACTTTTCGGGCAAGACCGTCATCCCCTTTGCCACCTCTGGCGGCAGCGGCATGGGCGGCGAGGACGTTTTGAAGGCCGCGTGCTCCAAGGAGACGAAGTGGCTGCCCGGCAAGCGCCTGAGCAGCCGCGAGAGCGCGGATTCCGTGCAGAAGTGGGCCGAGAGCCTCGGCCTGTAACAGAATTCGACAGACAAGAGCGCAGAACGGGAAATCTGTTCTGCGCTCTTCATTTTTGTGTGGTTATGATGCATTACGCGAGCGGCTTGCCGCTGAAGACGGGGAAGATGTTGAACTCGCCGTAGTCGGCGATGCGGTCCATGTGCTTGAGGGATTCCATGTCCGCATCCGAAATGGTGAAGTCCACGGCGGCATTGCTTGCCATGTGCTCGGGGTTGGCCGTCTTCGGCAGCGCGGCCGCGCCGAGCTCGATGACATAGCGGATGCACAGCTGCGCGGCGGTGACGCCGTACTTTTTCGCCATCTCCGCGATGGCGGGGTTCTTGAGCGCCTCGCCGTGGGCGATGGGGGAGTAGGCCTCCACCTGAATGCCCTGTTCGCGGCAGTAGTCGAGCAGCGCAAGGTCGG
>CALAAN010000402.1 GCA_937884915.1 uncultured Oscillibacter sp. | reverse complement strand
CGACATGATGAACACCATCAAGGCTGTCGAGCGCGCCTGCGAGCTTGTGGAGCTGCTTGGCTGCGGCGAGGTCGTCGACGGCGTGATGGACGTGGTCGCCAGGGAAAAGGCCCCCACGGTCGTCAAGCTCGAGCCCGACAAGATCAACGCTCTGCTCGGCACGGAGCTCAGTGAGGACCTCGTGCGCGAGATCCTCGTCTCTCTCGGCTTCATCCTGAATGGCGACGACATCTATGTCCCGTCCTGGCGCGGCGACGTTGAGCACTACAGCGACATTGCCGAAGAGGTCGCGCGCTTCTATGGCTACAATAAGATCCCCTGCACGCTGATGCGCGGCGAGACCACGCGCGGCGGCTTTTCCGAGCAGCAGCGCTTCGACCGCGCCATCGGCGGCGCCGTGCGCGCGCTGGGCTACGATGAGATCATCACGTACTCCTTCATCAGCCCGACGTATTACGATAAAATTCGCATGCCGAAGGATTCCCCGCTGCGCAACTCCCTGAAGATCCTGAACCCGCTGGGCGAGGACACCTCCATCATGCGCACGACGATCCTGCCGAGCATGCTCGAGATCATCTCCCGCAACCACAGCTACCGCAACAAGTCCGCCCGCCTCTACGAGCTTGGCAAGATCTACCTGCCGCGCGAGGACGGTCTGGCCGACGAGCCGAAGTACCTCTCCCTTGGCGCTTACGGCGACGGCGTGGACTTCTTCTCCTTCAAGGGCGGCATCGAGACACTGCTGCACGAGCTGCGCATCACGGACGTCAAGTACGTCGCCTGCACCGACAACGATTCCTACCACCCCGGCCGCTGCGCGAAGGTGTATGCGGGCGAGACGTATCTCGGCGTGTTCGGTCAGATCCACCCGCTCGTCGCGGCGAACTACGGCATGGACACCGAGGTCTACACCGCCGAGCTGAGCTTCGACGCGATGTATGAAAAGCGCGGCGGCATCCCCGTCTACCAGCCGCTGCCGAAGTTCCCCGCCGTTACGCGCGACATCGCGGTCGTGTGCGACGAGGCCGTCACGGTCGGCGCGCTCGAAGAGAGCATCCGACGCGGCGCGAAGGGCCTTCTCAAGGATGTGTCGCTGTTCGATATTTACCGTGGCCCCGGCGTGGCAATCGGCAAGAAGAGCGTGGCGTTCAACCTCGTTCTGCGCGCGGATGACCGCAGCCTGACCGGCGAAGAGGCGGACGAGGACGTCCAGTCCATCCTTGCCGCCCTCAAGGCCGACCACGACGCGGTGCTCCGTTGAGAAATCCTTAAGGAAACATTACGATTTGGTTACAGTTGACAACGCTCCCTTTACTTTTTGAAATTGCGTTGCTATACTGTGTGCATGGAAAGGAGGGACTCTCCCAATGGAAGAATTTACCCGAAAGTTTAATGTCGCGCAGGAGAAGGACGCCGAGATCCGCCATATCCTGACCACCGTTTATGCCGCGCTGGAGGACAAGGGCTATAACCCCATCAACCAGATCGTGGGCTACATCCTGTCGGAGGACCCCACCTATATCACGAACCATAACAACGCCCGCACGCTGATCCGCAAGCTGGATCGCGACGAGCTGCTGCAGACGCTTGTGCGCAGCTACCTCGGAAAGTAAGCGAAAACTGTAATGATAACGACCCTCGGAGACCGTACACGCGGCCTCCGAGGGTTTGTTGCATTTTTTTCGCCCCGCTTTTATTGACAAGG
>CALAAN010000401.1 GCA_937884915.1 uncultured Oscillibacter sp. | reverse complement strand
GGTCACATCGTTGACAACACCATCGTCATCGACGCCAAGAGCGGCTACACCGGCGCAGGCCGCCGTCCCGCCCTCAACAAGCTCCTCACCGAGGCGGAGAACAACTTCTGCGCTTACGCCCTCGGCGGCGGCCACCGCCACACGCCCGAGATCGAGCAGAACATCGCCTACATTACCGGTAAGGACCTGATGAAGCCCGAGACCTGGCAGTACATCAACTTCCAGCCGCACCTCCTGCCCCAGGTCCGCGGCATCGAAGTCACCATCTACGCTACCTGCGACAGAGACTTCACCAACGAGGAAGTCTACGAGCTCTACAAGGACTTCTACAAGGATGAGCCCTTCGTCAAGGTCTTCCCGGCCAATCTGCCCGTCCAGACCAAGTGGGTCTACGGCACGAACTTCTGCGAGATGACCCCGACCTTCGACGCGCGTACCCACCGCCTGATCGTCTCCTCCGTGATCGACAACATCGGCAAGGGCGCAGCCGGCCAGGCCATCCAGAACATGAACCTCATCATGGGCCTGCCCGAGACCACCGGCCTCATGATGCCCCCGATGTATCCGTAATTTCCGGTTCGACGAGTTTCGACCCGATTTAGGCAAGAATGCTGTTAAACTAACGTTAAGAGAGGAGATCCCCCCACATGTCCAATCTGAAAAAGATCGAGGGCGGCGTCACCACGCCGCAGGGCTTCACCGCCGGTGCGGTTTACACCGCCATCAAAAAGCGCGAGAACAAGAAGCCCGACGTCGCCGTTCTTTACTCCGACCTGCCCTGCTCCTGCGCGGCCTGCTTCACTACGAACAAGTTCTGCGCGGCTCCGGTCATCCTCGACCGTGAGATCCTGAAAAAGGGCAAGGCCCGCGCCGTCGTCATCAACTCCGGCAACGCTAACGCCGCCACCGGCAAACAGGGCATTGAAGACGCCCGCACCGTTGAGCGCGAGGCGGAAAAGCTGCTCGGCCTCGGCGAGGACGAAGTGTTCGTCTGCTCCACCGGCGTCATCGGCCAGAGACTGCCGGTCGATAAGGTGCTCCAGGGCATCCGCGAGATCATTCCCGCCAAGCTCGCCAAGGAGAACGGTTCCGAGGCGGCCTACGCCATCATGACCACCGATACTGTCCGCAAGGAGTGCGCCTATGAGCTGCAGCTCTCCACCGGCACGGTGAAGATCGGCGCGATGGCCAAGGGCTCGGGCATGATCCACCCCAACATGGCGACGATGCTCGTCTACGTGACGACCGACGCCAAGGCTGACCCTGCGGACCTGCAGAAGATGCTCTCCGCGGCGGTCGACAAGAGCTTCAACATGTGCACCGTCGACGGCGACACCTCCACGAACGACTCGATCTTCCTGCTGGCGAACGGCGCCTCCGGCGTTGAGATCAAGACCGAGGAAGACAAGAAGGCGATGGCCGACCTCGTGCTCACCATCTGCACCGATATGGCCCGCCGCGTCGCCTCCGACGGCGAGGGCGCGACCCACCTCATCGAGGTCGAGGCCTACGGCCTGCCCACCGAGCACGACGCGCGCCTGGTCGCCAAGTCCATCGCGGGCTCTATGCTCTTCAAGGCTGCCGTCTTCGGCCGCGACGCCAACTGGGGCCGCATCATGGCCGCTGCCGGTTACTCGGGCGCTGACGTTGACCCGACCCGTGCCGACTGCATCATCAAGAGCGCTGCCGGCGAAGTGCAGGTCATGAAGGACGGCTTCGGCGCAGACTTCAGCGAAGAGCTCGCCAAGAAGGTCCTCACCGAGCATGACATCACCGTTATCGTCCGCTTTTATCAGGGCGACGGCGAGGCCAAGGCCTGGGGCTGCGACCTCACCTACGATTACGTCAAGATCAACGGCGACTACCGCACCTAATTTTTGAAGGAGGCTCCACCATGAGCGATATCGCAAACAAGGTCGAAACTCTGATGGAGGCAATGCCTTACCTTCAGAAGTATCAGGGTAAGATCATCGTCATCAAGTACGGCGGCAACGCCATGATCAATGAAGAGCTCAAGGACGCCGTCATGCACGACGTGGTGCTGCTTAAGCTCCTCGGCATGAAGCCCGTGCTCAGCCACGGCGGCGGACCCGGCATCAACAAGATGCTCGAAAAGCTCGACATCCCCGTCGAGTTCATCGAAGGCCTGCGCTACACCTCCGCCGACATCATGCGTGTTGTCGAGATGGTGCTCGTCGGCCAGGTGAACACCGAGCTCGTTGGCTTCATCAACAAGCTCGGCGGCAAGGCGGTCGGTCTCTCCGGCGTCAGCGGTGACATCTATCACTGCCACCAGCGCGACGAGGTCCACGGCTACGTGGGCGACATCGACTATGTCGATCCCAAGCCCATCTTCGCTATGCTCGACGCGGGCTACATCCCCGTCATCGCCCCCGTCGGCACCGACGGTCAGGGCCACACCTTCAACATCAACGGCGACCCCGCTGCGGGTAAGCTCGCTTCCGCGCTGGGCGCTGAAAAGCTCGTGATCCTCACCGATATCGAGGGCCTGTGCAACGACATCAAGATCCGCGATGTCATCAGCTATCTGAACATCAAGGATGTCAAGGCGCTCAAGGACAAGGGCACGATCGCCGGCGGTATGATCCCGAAGGTCGACTGCTGCGTGCAGGCCATCGAGGAGGGCGTGACGAGCGTCAACATCATCGATGGCCGCAAGCCGCACTCCGTGCTTTACGAGGCCTTCACGAATGAGGGCACCGGCACGACGATCGGCACCGCACAGCCAAGCGTCGGCATCAAATGGTAAAACATACACCCAACTTTTATTATAGGAGGACATAACAATGATCGAAAAGTTCAAGACCAACGCCGAAGTCATCGAGAACGGCGACAAGTACCTCTATGGCAACCACGTCCGTATGCCCCTTTCCATCGAGCGCGGCGAAGGCGCCTACGTCTTCGATAAGGACGGCAACAAGTACCTCGACTTCATCGGCGGTATCGCCGTCAACGGTCTCGGTCACTGCCATCCCGCGATCGTGAAGTGCCTCGAAGAGCGCGCCCACACGATCCTGCACTGCTCCAACTACTTCTACAATGAGCCCGCCGTCCAGACCGCGAAGCTCATCGTCGAGAACAGCTGCTTCGACAGAGTCCTGTTCGCCAACTCCGGCGCCGAGGCCAACGAAGGCCAGATCAAGCTCGCCCGCAAGTATGCCAAGGATCACGGCCATCCTGAGCGCTTCGTCGTCATCACGATGAAGAACTCCTTCCACGGCCGCACTCTCGCGACCTGCACGGCCACCGGCCAGTATGCGGTGCACCGCTACTTCGAGCCCCTGCCCTCCGGCTTCCGCTATGCTGAGTTCAACAACCTCCAGTCCGTCAAGGACGTCATGGACGAGTACGTCTGCGCCATCCTGACCGAGCCTGTTCAGGGCGAGGGCGGTGTGCGTCCCGCTTCCCAGGAGTTCCTGCAGGGCCTGCGCGACCTGTGCGACGAAAAGGGCATTCTCCTGATGTTCGACGAAGTTCAGGTCGGCTCCGGCCGTACCGGCAAGCTCTTCGCGCACCAGAACTACGGCGTTGAGCCCGATACCTGCTCCATGGCCAAGGCGCTCGGCTCCGGCGTGCCCATCGGCGCTGTCTGCGCCCGCGGCGAGGCTGCCTTCACCCTGACGCCCGGCACCCACGGCTCCACTTTCGCCGGCGGTCCTCTCGCCTGCGCGCTCGCTGCCACCACGCTCGACGTGATGATCAACGAAGGCGTCATCGAGAACTCCCGCAAGATGGGCGAGTATTTCCGCAAGCAGGCCCACGAGATCATCGAAAAGAACCACCCCGAGGCGGTCAACGAGATCCGCGGCCTCGGCCTGATCGACGGCATCCAGCTCAACAAGCCCTCCGGCCAGCCCGTCGTCGACCTGTGCTTCCAGGACAGCAAGGTTCTCATCAACAACACCAACGGCAACGTCCTGCGCTTTGTCCCGCCGCTGATCGTCAATGAAGAGGAGATCGACATTGTCATCAAGGCTGTCGACGAGGCCATGACCAAGCTCGGCTGGTAATTCCTTAGGATACTAACCTCGCGTTTCTTGCCTGCGAGGCCGGCGGCACGGGTTCCCTTCCCGTGCCATGCCGGAAGTATACATGACCTCATCCCCGGCCTGCCGATGGGGGATCGGCGGACCGGGGAGAGAGGTATTTTCTGCATTTTACGAACAGCATTTCACCCCTTGTGTTGTGCCAGTGTAAAATCCAAAAGGAGGAGTGCGATCCAAGACCTGCATCGGTAGATACCACGAGAATCGAAGAAAGAAAAGAGCATTACCGTAAAACTGCGTTCACCATTCAAAAACAACTTGCTATTGCTGTGGAATTATGCTAAAATTATCGCATAGATATCCATACAAATAGCGAAGCGACCCCCAAAATTTCGAAAGGTTGGTAACACTATGAGTAAGGAAAAAAGAATGCCCAAACTGTGGGAAGCCCTGTTGACGCTGGCGGTCCTGGTCGCGGTACTCGCGGTCGGTATCATCATCTTCGGCGTTGACCCGCATGTCCCCATGTTCGTCGGCGTGATCGCCGCAGCCCTGATGGCGATGCACCTCGGCTACAAGTGGGATGAAATTGAAAAGTCCATGATGGACGGTATCTATAAAGCGCTGCAGTCCATCTGTATCCTCATTATCGTCGGTATCCTGATCGGCGTGTGGATCAACGCAGGCGTTGTGCCCGCCATGATCTACTATGGCCTCAAGGTCCTCAAGCCCGCGATCTTCTTCATCGCGTGCGTTCTGATCTGCTCCATCACCTCTCTTGCCACCGGTACGTCCTGGGGCACGATGGGTACGATGGGCGTTGCCCTGATGGGCATCGGCTTCGGCCTTGGCATGAGCCCCGGCATGACGGCCGGTGCAATCATCTCCGGCGCCTACTTCGGCGACAAGATGAGCCCACTGTCCGACACCACGAACCTCGCCCCCGCCATGGCCGGCACGGATGTCATCACCCACGTCAAGGGCATGCTGATCCCCACCGGCATCACCTATGCCATCACCCTGATCTTCTTCGGCATCCTCGGCGTGATGCAGTATCACGGCGGCGACGCTGACCTCAGCCGCGTGACGGAGTTCTCCAATGCGCTCAATGCCGCTGCGGGCGGTGTGTTCAACATCAACCCGATCCTGCTCCTGCCGCCGGTCATCGTTATCGTGGCTGTTGCACTGAAAGTCCCCGCTATCCCCGGTATCACCCTTGGCATCATTGCCGGTGCGATTCTCGGCCTGATCTTCCAGGATGGCAGCTGCACGCTCGGCAGCATCTTTGATTATGGAATCAACGGCTACTACTTCGCCGACGAAGTCAGTGAGATGCTCGCCGCCACGCTGAGCGAAGAGACCCACTACACCATGACCCGTCTGCTCGAAAGCGGCGGTATTATGGGTATGATGTTCTCCGTCTCCATGACGATCATTGCCATGATGTTCGGCGGTATCATGGAGTACACCCACCAGCTCGAGGTCATCGTCAACGCGATCAAGAAGCTCGCCAAGGGTCCTGCGGGTCTTGTCGGTCTGACCGAGGTCACCTGCATCCTCTCCAACGCGACCATGCCCGAGCAGTACATCTCCATCGTCGTCCCCGGCCGTATGTATGCTGAGGAATACAAGAAGATGGGCCTGCACCCGATGGTCCTCTCCGGTGCGCTCGAGGGTGCCGGTACCGTCACCTCCGCGCTGATCCCCTGGAACACCTGCGGCGTGTACATCTCTGATACCCTCGGTGTCGGCGTTGCACAGTACGGCCCCTGGGCGATCTTCAACTGGCTCATGCCGATCGTCAACTGGCTGTGCGCGCTCCTTGGCCTCACGCTGAAGGATCTCGCCGGCAAGGCCTATAAGAAGGCCAAGAAGGTCGCGCAGTAAACTGCGGAATTTATCCCTATTGAACCGAAACCCTATAAGGAATTCAATCATGACAATGAATCGGAATCAATATCCCTGTGTGGAATTCGATCTCGATAAATTGGCAGCGAATCTGGCAGCGCTCGTAGAGCGCTGCCATGACTCGCTTATCGAGGTTGCAGGCGTCGTCAAGGCTGTTTCGTCACTGCCGGAGATCGTGCGCGTTTATGAAGAGAGCGGTGTGAAGTTCATCGCCACGTCCCGCATCAGCCAGATGCGCACGATCCGCGAGGCGGGCATCTGCAAAAAGCCGCTGATGCTCATCCGCATCCCGATGCTCTCCGAGCTCCCCGACGTGGTGGAGCTGTGCGATATCAGCTTGCAGAGCGATATCACCGTGCTGCGCGCGCTCAACGAAGAGGCAAAAAAGCAGGGCAAGGTGCATGAGGTCATTTTGATGATGGACCTCGGCGACCTGCGCGAGGGCTTCTGGAACGAGGAGGACGCGATCGACGCCGCGCTCGAGATCGAGCACGAACTCAAAAACCTACGCCTTGCGGGCGTGGGCGTCAATTTGAGCTGCTACGGCTCCGTCACACCGAACAAGCGCAACATGCAGGGCCTTGTCAGCCTCGCGTCCGACATTGAGCGCGAGATCGGCCGCAAGCTCGACTACATCAGCGGCGGCGCGTCGACATCTGCCTACATGGCGATGAACGGCACGATGCCCTACCGCATCAACCTGCTGCGCCTCGGCGACATCGGCCTTCGCGGCGAGACGGACAATTTCTCGCCTGATTTCTTGCAGAAGGATGTGCTGACCATCAAGGCCGAGGTCATCGAATGCCGCGACAAGCCGAGCTTTCCGGTCGGCGAGCTGAGCGTGAACGCATTTGGCGAGGTCGGCCACTATGAGGATCGCGGCATCCGCCGCCGCGCGCTCGTCGCGATGGGCCGCGTGGACTACGGCAACTGCTTTGACCTTGTCCCGCACATGGAGGGCATCGAGGTCGTCGGCGCGTCGTCCGACCACACGATCCTCGACGTTGAGGCCGTAAAGGACAAGGTCCATGTGGGCGACGTGCTGGAGTTCGGCATCAAGGCCTACGGGCCGATGGCCTATCTCACCAGCAGCGACGGCGTCCACATGGTGTTCAAGGGCGGGAAGCAGAACGCCTGACCGAAAAGAGAAAAAAGAGAGAGGAAAACGGTATGCCGACGGTGAGCGAGTTTTGGGACGGCCGTGCGCAGAATTACGACGCGCAGGTCGGCGCCCATTACGCGGAGGCCTATGAGAAGACCGCCGCGCACTTCAAAAAATATCTCAAGCCGACGGATACCGTGCTGGACTTTGCCTGCGGGACGGGGATCGTGACATGTGCGGTCGCGCCTGTGCGGTACAGTCCGTGCGCGCGATCGACGTATCCGACGAAATGGTGCGCCGCGCGCAGGAAAAGATCGAGAGACAGGGCGCGGAGAACGTGACCGCCACGCAGACGGGTCTGTTCGACGCGAGCCTGCAAGAGGAGAGCTTCGATGCGGTGATGGCCTGCAATGTGCTGCTCTATATCGCAGACCGTGCGGCAGCGCTTGCGCGCATCCGCGCGCTCTTGAAGCCGCAGGGAACGCTGCTGCTGGTGTCGGACTGCCTGGGAGAGGGGCTCACGCGCGAGCGTGTGCGCAAGTGGTTCGAATACAAGACCGGCAAGCGTCCCTACGTCGCATTCGACACGATGCGCTCGCTCGAGCAGTCGGTCGCCGACGCGGGATTCACGGTGCTGGAGCGGGAGAATCTGTTCCCTGCGCCGCCGAATCTGTTCCTTGCGACGAAAAAGGCATAAACGCCCCAAATATGAAAATCCCGCACGCCTTTACAAAAAGGCGTGCGGGATTTCTTTATTGCTTTTTGTTGTGGGGAATTTTGTCGAGCAGCTTTCCGCCGCAGCGGAATGTCAGCTCGCCGATCAGCAGTCCTAAGAGCGCTGCGGCGAACACATCGCTCGGGAAGTGGACATACAGGTACAGCCGCGACAGGGCGATGAGCACCGCGAGCGGAATGGCGATATAGCCGAAGCGCTTATCGGTCTTCGTCAAAATTGTCGCGGCGATCGTCGAGGACAGCGTGTGCCCGGAGGGGAATGAGTAGTCCGTCGGTGTAGTGATCAGAAGCTGCACGGAGGGATCGAGCCAGCAGGGGCGTAAACGCGCTACCAACTGCTTAAGGAGGACATTTCCAATGAGAAAGCCCGCGAGCAGTCCCATCAGCACGAGTGTGCCCTGACGGCGGTATTTTTTTGTGCACAGCAGGAGAACGCCGGCGATGATCCATATAATACCGGCGTTGCCGAGCATCGTGAGCTTAGGCACCACAATGTCAAGAAAAGGATGAACGATGTTGTTCTGGATCCAGTGGAGAATGCCCCAGTCGAGCGCCATGGACTTGCAGCTCCTTTCTTAGCTTTGATGCGTGCTTACTTGTGCAGCAGCGGGGAGAGCGGCTTGTAGATGAGGAAGCACAGCGCCACGTCGAGCATGCCCTTGGCAAAGGTGAACGGCATGTTGAAGACCATCAGGCATTCAAGGAGGCCGTTGGTCGAGGGGCGGATGGCCTGATACATGCCGATGATGACGTCAAGCGGCAGGTTGTAGCACACAACGTACGCGGGATAGACCACAAAGTAGTTGAGGGGCACAGACAGCACGGACATCAGCAACGCGCCGACGAGAGCGCCGACAAGCGCGCTCTTGCGGGACTTTTTCTTCTGATAGATGAAGCCCGCGGTGAAGGAAAACACGCTGCCCATGACGAAGTTGAAGAGCTCGCCGACATACGCAGACGACGTGCCGTGCAGCACGGAGAACAGCACGTTTTTGAGCAGCGTGACGATCACGCCGTAGATGGGGCCGAGCGAGAACGCGGCCAGCAGCTCCGGCAGGTCGGAGATGTCGAGCTTGACGAATGCGGGGATGAGCGCGGGGATCGGGAACTCGATGAACATCAGCAAAAATGCGACGGTCGAGAGCATGGCGGTCACCGTCAGCTTATGGGTGCGGCTGACCGCGCGGGTGGCGGGGATGGCGTTTACATTGGGTTCGGACATAAAAAACACTCCTTTTTGTCATTTCACCTGAAAGAACAAGTCTTCCAAGGTGCATGACGCAAAAGAGCGGAAATTGCGTGAAAATAAAATCGCGCGCAGCACATCTTCTCTCATCCGGACTGTGACCGTCGGTACCGGAATTTCACCGGATCGTGCAGCATCAAACAATGCCGCTTGCGGACTATGACCGCCGGTGGGGAATTTCACCCCGCCTCGAAGACAAGTGATTCAGTTGATGGTTAGAGTATACGACAAATTTTCGGTTTGTCAAGAGGGAAAATGCTTTACAAAGACAAACGAATGTTCTATAATGACAAGGAGAGAGGAGGCGATGCCCATGCGGGGGAGACCCTGTTCCTGCGCGTTCACCGGCCACCGGCCAGGGAAGCTACCGTGGGGAGAAGATGAAAACGACCTTCGCTGCATCGCCCTCAAGGCGAAGCTGCGCGCCGCGGTGGAGAGCGCTATCCACGAGGGAATGGAGCATTTCATCTGCGGCATGGCTGAGGGCTGCGACCTCTACTTTGCCGAGACTGTGCTGGCGCTGAAAAGCGTCTATCCGCACATCACGCTCGAGGCGGCTATCCCGTGCCCGACGCAGGCAGACGGGTGGAGTGAGAGACAAAAAGCGCGCTACCGCGATATTTTATCCCATTGCGACTACGAGACCATGGTGCAGCAGAGCTACACGCCCGGCTGCATGCAGCGGCGCAATCGCTACATGGTCGACCATGCAAGCCTGCTGATCGCCGTGAATGACGGTGCGCGCGGCGGGACGCGCTCGACCATCGAATACGCCTTCAAGCGCGGCGTGAACGTGCTGGATCTCCCGCTGGACTGAGGAGGAAGACGCCCGTGCCCTTTGACTTTAAGAAAGAATACAGAGAATTTTACCTGCCGAAAGCAAAGCCGGAGATCGTCACCGTGCCGCGCGCAAACTATATCGCCGCGCGCGGCGAGGGCGACCCGAACGAGAAAAACGGCGCGTATCAGCGCGCCATCGGCGTACTTTACGCCGTGGCCTACACGCTCAAGATGAGCAAGCGCGCGGGGCACGAGATCGACGGCTTTTTCGACTATGTCGTGCCGCCGCTTGAGGGCTTCTGGCAGCTGCCGGACGCGGAGACGGTCGACTATGGGCGAAAATCGGATTTTCGCTGGGTCTCCGTCCTGCGCCTGCCGGATTTTATCACGAAAGCGGACTTCGACTGGGCGGTCGAGGCGGCGGCAAAGAAGAAAAAGCTTGACTGCTCGGCGGCGGAATTTCTGACCGTTGACGAGGGCCTCTGTGTGCAGATCCTGCACGTGGGACCGTTCGACGATGAGCCGGAGTCCGTTGCGAAGATGGACGCATTTCTGCGCGAAAACGGGTATGAAAACGACTTGAGCGACGTGTGGCTGCATCATGAGATCTATCTCTCCGACCCGCGCCGCGTCGCGGCGGAAAAGCGGAAGACCGTCATCCGCCACCCCATCAAAAAGGTTTGAAAAAGAGAAAAAGGAGTGTTCCTGCGAAAGCAGGAACACTCCTTTTTTGTGCATAAAAATCAAATATCGAGCATGCCCATCACGGCGATGCCGATGACGATGAGAAGGATCATCAGATAGTGCTTCCACGAGAGCTTTTCTTTCAGGAAGAGGCGGCTCCACAGCACGCTGGCCGCGCAGTAGGAGCTGATGATCGGCGCGGACATCGCAAGGTGCGACGTGTCCGCGATGGCGTAGATGTAGGCAAACTGACCGGCCGTTTCGCAGATGGCGCCGATGTACTTCGGCGCTTCGCGCTTGGGCAGCAGGCGATCCTTCTTGATGAAGACCACGTAGATAAAGCACACGACTGCCGCGAACAGGAACGTCAGCTCGTAGGCGCAGTTCGCGCTGCCCTCGTCCAGCGTTTCGAGCACGCGGTTGTCGGCAAATGTGCCGGCGGCGTCGAGCAGGCAGTAGGCCACGGGCAGAGCAAGAGCCAGGAAGCTCTTGGAATACTTGCGGTTGCCCTCCGCCTGACGGGCGGCGCGCAGCTCGGGGTCCTCCGTGGCGTCGACCACACCAAGGCCGATCGCACCCACGCAGACGAGGACGATCGCGCCGAGGGCGAGCGGGGAATAATCCTCACCGCCGACAAACAGCAATGTCATCACGGCGACGAGCGCGCCCGACGAGTTGCAGATCGGCGACGAGACGGACAGCTCAATGTAGCGGAGACCGAGATAACCGAGCGTCATCGAGCCGATGTATAGCAGCGACACGGGCAGATACGTCCAGATGACGGACCAGCTGATCTCCGTGCCGCCGACGAAAATTTCGAACGCGGCGTGAAGACCCATCACGGTACCGACGGCAATGACCATCTTGAGGTGGGCGAGATGATCGTCCTCCCCCTGACAGCCGATCTTGGAAAACAGGTCACTGCCGCTCCAGCAGAGCAGCGCGATCAGAGAAAGCCAGAACCACATATTTAGTTGTTAAACTCCTTTGTACTGTTATTTTTTAGATGGCAAAAGCAACAGTACGCGGGGGCGGACGGCGGCGAAAGTGCCGGTTGGTCGCGGGTGTTCTGCGAATAAGCATGAATCAATATTCTTTCTGACAGATTCTAAAAACGAAGATCAGAGTGCGATGAGACCGGCGTCGAGCATCTTCTGCAGCGAGAGCAGCACGCCGAGCTTGGCGTGATACCACGTCAGGCCACCCTGGTAGTAGACGGCGTAGGGCTCGCGCACGGGGCCGTCAGCCGAGAGCTCGATGGAGCTGCCCTGCACGAACGCGCCCGCCGCCATGATGACGTCGGAGTCGTAGCCGGGCATCGGCGCGGGGACGGG
>CALAAN010000400.1 GCA_937884915.1 uncultured Oscillibacter sp. | reverse complement strand
TCGCGGCGCCCATGTTGTTGGCGTCCTTGATGCCGAGATCTTCGATCCTGCCGATCGTCGCGCACTCGACGAAGGGGCCTTTGCCGCAGGTTTCTACGATGCAGCAGCCGCTCGCCGTGACCGTCCACTGCGCGGTCGGGGTGCGCTGGCCGCCGTAGCCGAGCGGGAAGCGGTACTGCCGCTCTGCCGAGGCAAAGTGAGACGAGGTGAGCGCCGCGGCTCGTTTGGCGTAGCCCGCGTTTACAAAGCTTGCGCTGAGAATCAAACTCTCCGCCATCGTCGAGCACGCGCCGTAGAGCCCGAGAAACGGAATTCTCGTATCGCGCACGGCAAAGCTCGAGCTGATGCACTGGTTGAGAAGATCGCCCGCGAACAGAACGTCAAGCTCGCCGTAGGAAAGTCCTGCTTTATTTAGCGCACAATCGAGCGCGTGCTTCTGCAGCTGGCTTTCGGCCTTTTCCCAGCTTTTCTGGCCCAGCGTGGTGTCGGGCTGGATCTCGTCAAAATAGTCCTTTAAGGGCCCCTCGCCCTCTTTTTTGCCCGCCACGGCGGCGCTGGCCGCGATGGATGGAAGGTTCGCAAATACGACGCTCTGCGTGCCCATGTGAAGATCGTTCAATTGTCCCACGCTCCTTTTGTTTCTAGTATGCCGGGAAAAAGAAATTTTACGCGGAAAAGGCAAAAAAAGACCGCCGTGCACGAGCACAGCGGCCAAGAGGAATGGAAAATGATACGGATATTCAATGAAAAACTTTCATTCATGGAATGGAAGTTTTTCATATGAAGATCCTAATGAGACGAGATTCCGTGGTTGTATTACAATCACGGAATCGGTTACGCCAAAGGCGGAACCTTTCTGATGAAAGAATTTCATCAGAAAAAAGAATGAAAAAGAAGTCGCACCCATATTGTGTGCGGCTTCTGATTCGTTCATACGTGGTCGGAAAATTATTTTTTCGCAGACAGTGCGCGGCTCAGCCAGACGCTTCCCAGATCGAGCGCGGTGAAGAAGCCGTCTTTCTCGCTCTTTTTGACGATGCGGTCCTTCGCGCGGGCGTTGGGGTCGGTCAGCTGGAGCTCCACGGACACGCGCGTTGCGATGTCGGCGTCCTTGACCTTTTTCGTTTCGAGGATCTTC